>JANMME010000038.1:0-9882 GCA_031373015.1 Saprospiraceae bacterium | reverse complement strand
GTGGCAAACTCAAAAGCAGCATCCATTTTGTCGCGGGCCTGTTGCATCGGCTTTTTCGCCTCCAGCCAGCGGAATTGTTTGGTGCCTGGGCCAAACGGATCGCCGCCCGTGCCACCCAGCGTATGCCAATAAGCCACGGCAAAGCGCAGGTGTTCGCGCATGGTTTTTTTACCCACTTTTTGATCGGGTTTGTACCAGCGAAAGGCCAGCGGGTTGTCAGATTTTGGGCCTTCGTGTTTTATCTGGGGGATTCCTTTGAAGTATTCGCGATCGCTCATGGTAGATAAGTTACGGCCAACGGCCATCTATCGCCAGTTCCTGGCGGATGATGATACGGTCGGGATCGTTGAGTTGGAAGATTTTGATGGTGGCTTCGGCAATAGGTGTTTTGGGGTAAAGTGCGCCTTCGAATGCTTCAAAATGATCTGCCCAATGGTCAGTACGAGGATTAAAAAATCGAGTAAACGATTCTGGTCCATTTAGGAAAGTGCCGTGGTCCGTGCCTTTATACGTATTACAATCAGGGCAACAACAGGCAAGGTTTCCTATGTCAGATGAGCCTCCGTGCTTTAAGCTTCGAATATGATCAACATGAAAACTGAGGAGATAGTCTATTGCAGGCAATTGACAATACTCACACCGATAGTTGGCGCGTGTCATAACCTGTACTCGAATTTGACTTGCAATTCTGGGCCTCATTGTTCAAGGAGGGCATGAAGATTCCGTCTTGCGCGAATCTTGGCCAGTGCAACGATTCGATTGACAATGAGGTAATGTTCGAGTTCGATGTTTTCAGATTCAGTCAATCCTTCCTCGCGTTTTTTGTAGATCAAATCCTCCACACGCTCATCAAGTGCAGCAGAGGCCTTCATTGCAATAACCTTAGCGGGATCCATTTCGGCCAAAAGCGAGGCAATTTCATCATATCCAATTTGTGCAACCATGATTTTTCCTGTTTTACCCGACAAATTTACGCTAATACTCTGATTTTAACGAAGGCTTTGAAAAAATCTCGGTAGCCGAAAAAGAGATTCGTGAAACGAATGCGATTCAAAAAATCACAAACACCACCACCAGGGTAAACATGAAAAACGTGATCAATCCAACCCAATAAATCGCTGAATACACCAACCATTTCGCAAGAGTCCAGCCCCAATGAATGGATCGCGCATCCGAACGCGACCATCAAAAAGGTGATCTTTCAAAAAACCGAATACCGATCGTGTAATTTTTCTCATCAAAAGCATCTCGGCATTTTGTATATTTGTTCGTTGGAATCAAACCTCATAGGTTTTGAAAACCTACGAGGTTTAAACCACCTCCGGAACTGCTTTCCGGCATACTCATCACCCACCATTTTTAAAAATGCAATTTAACCAAAAACTGTTTCTAGCCCTTTGCTTATTAATCTTTAGCTTTTTAGCCTGTAAAACCTTTGGCAAAAAAGAACAAACACCCACTGTCAGCATCAAAACCAAGCCAAACACTACCATGCCCATCCCTCCTCTACCCACCACCATGGGCGACTACGCCGATGACTGGAAGATCGTGGACAGCCTGCAAAATCAGGGCCTCTTCAAAAGCGCCCTTGAAAAAGTAGAAGCCATCCAAGCACGCGCTAAAAATGACAAAAACGGCCAGCAGATCGTGAAGGCCCTCCTTTTCCGGGGCAAATTCATGACCATGCTCGAAGAGGACGGCCTCACCAATGCCATCCAAACCATTGAAAAAGAAATGCTTGCCGCTGGAGAACCCGAAAAATCGGTGCTGCAAAGTATCCTCGGACAGCTGTACGCCACCTACCTTCAAAACCAGGGCTGGAATTTAGGACAGCGTACTCCGATTCCCGATGGTGAAGGGGGCGATATCCTAACTTGGAGTGCCGCACAGATCGAAAAACACGCCCTCGAACTCTACTCCGCTTCTGTTGCACAGGATGCTCTGTTGCGCGGCATTCCCGTGGAGCAGTTCCGCGACATCACCACGCCGGGACAGAACGACTCCGTGGCGAATGCTCCCCTCCGCCCTACCCTCTTCGACCTGCTGGCCCACCGCGCTTTGGAGCATTTCAGCAACGAGCGCAGTTACCTCACCGAGCCCGCTTACGCATTCCAACTGAACAGCCCCGATGATTTTGCAGAAGGCACCGTTTTCCAGGACAAAAAATATGAATCCCAAGACCTTACTTCTGGCAAATGGCTGGCAATCAAGCTGTTTCAAAAATTGCGCAAGGCACATCCGCCCCTTAGCGGCGCACAAGGAGCGGCTTATTTCGACTTGGATCTGAAACGCCTGCAGTTCGTTCTGAACAATTCGACGCTCGAAAACAAGAACGAACTCTATCAAAAAGCCCTCGAAAAACTAAAAACACAAGCCGAAAACCAGCCCTCCGATGGCGAGGTTGTGCACGCTTTGGCCACGCACCTTTACAACCTTGAAACAGGTGACAAAGGTGCAAACGCCAAAACGGCCGTTGCCGAACTTTTAGCCAGCATAGCCAGACACCCAAACACCTATGGGGCAGCCCTCTGCCAACAATTGCTCACGCAAATCCGGATGCCCTCGCTGACCAGCACGGTGGAACAAGTCAATTTGCCTGACAAAAACATCCTGGCCCAAATCGGTTTCCGCAACGTTAAAAAAGTGTGGCTGAAGGTAGTCAAGGCCGATTTTGAGATTGACAAATGGGACGACCTTGGTTGGGACGCACAATACCAACACCTACAGCAATTGCGCCCTGTGCAGAGCCGCAGCTGGGATATCCAAGACCCTGGCGATTATCAGCAGCACCAGACGGAGATTGCACTGGACGGCCTTCCTTTTGGAAACTACTGGGTTTTTGTGTCTGAAAACGCAGATTTTCAATCAAAAAGCGGTAGTGTGGTGTACGCCAATTTTGCAGTGTCCAACATTGCTTCGGTAAATTACAACCAACTCAACAAGACCCATTTCGTGCTGGCCGACCGCAATAACGGTGCCCCATTGGCGGGCGTGAAACTCGATTTTTTCCAAAACGACTACAATTCAGGTCGCCGCCGCCTCCAGAACATCGGCTCTGGCACGAGCGACCGTGAAGGCTTTGCCAAAGCCATTGTACCCGAAAGCCGCTCCGCACTCGTGCGCGCCACGCTGGGCAAAGACACCCTCTGGATTGGCCAGGCGTACAACTATCGCCAACGAGAAAACCCTCAACGCGTCACCCAAGTCCAGTTTTTTACCGACCGAAGTATGTATAGGCCGGGCCAAACGGTCTATTTCAAAGGATTGCTATTTAAGCAAAATGAAAACGGGGATGGGAGGAACACCTTGCCACAGATTGTTCAAAACCAAACGGTTACCGTGGTATTCCGCGATGCTAACCACCAAATAAAAAGTCAGTTGCAACTAAAAAGCAACGAGTACGGCACCTTCAACGGCACATTCACGGCACCTGCTACCGGGCTTACGGGCAATATGCAGATTCAAGCCTCCCAAGGGGCAAGAGGACAAGTTTCTTTCAATGTAGAAGAGTATAAACGTCCCCGCTTTGAAGTGACGATGAAACCCGTAGAAGGCGCCTTTCGCGTCAATGAAAAAGTCACCGTGCGCGGCGAAGCCAAAAACTACGCAGGCAATGTAGTGGATGGCGCACAGGTCAAGTACCGCGTGGTGCGCAGGGCAAGGTTCCCGTTCTGGGATTTTTACCGCTCGTGGAAACGCCCCTGGTATTTCAATAAGCCCGATATGGAAATCACGAACGGCCTAACCACCACTGGCGCAGACGGCAGTTTCGCCGTTGAATTCACGGCTATTCCCGACCCGAGCATTCCGAAAAAAGACCAGCCAGCGTTTGATTATCAAGTGTTTGTGGATGTCACCGACATCACCGGCGAAACCCGCAGCAACAGCACAAATGTTAGCGTCGGCTATATTGCCTTGCAAGTCCAGTGGGATTTGGGCAACGAAATCCAGTTAGACAGCCTGCGCCATGTTGGCCTACGCACCACCAATATGGCGGGTCAAGCCCAGCCTGCCGTGGGGGAAATCACCCTACAACGCCTCATCGCGCCCAAGCAGTTTTTTAAAGACAGACTGTGGGAACGCCCCGACTTAAGCACCCTTGCCAAAGCCGATTTTGATCGGATGTTCCCCGATATGGCCTGGAAAGACGAAGATGATCCCGAAAAATGGGGCCGGGAGGATTTTACCCGCAGCATTAAATTCAACACGGCCACCGACAAAACCCTTGACCTGCATCAAGGCCGTACACAAGCGGGTTGGTATGTGGCCAAACTGAGCACTCAAGATGCTTATGGAGAAAAGGTGGAGGTTCAAAAATTTGTACGGGTCTGGACTTCCGACACGCGCTTTGAAAAGCCCGCTGCCACCGCTGAAAAAGCAACGCTGGAGCCGGGCGAAACCGCAAAAATTTCCTTCGGCGGAAAACCTGAGGGGCTGTATTTCTTTTTTGCCCAAGAGCAATCGGGTGAGTTGCAAAAGCCTGAGTGGGTCAGCAGCCGGTTGCGCGGCCTTTCGAGCGTTGAAATCCCGGTTCGGGAAGAGAACCGCGGTGGCATCGTGACGCACTATTTCTGTATCAAAAACAACCGGGTATATGGGCCGGAACAGGTATATCTCAATGTCCCTTGGAGCAACAAGGAATTGAAGATCAGTTATGAAAGCTTCCGCGACAAACTAGCACCTGGCCAACAAGAGGAGTGGCGCATCAAAATTAGCGGACCTAAAAAAGACAAAGTCGCTGCCGAAATGGTCGCTGCGATGTACGATGCTTCGCTGGATCAATTTCGGGAGCACAGTTGGAATAGCATTCCATTTCCGAGCAATTATTCCCGGATTAATTTGAGCGCCGCTGAAAATTTTAGCACAAATGGCGGTCAGGTCCGTTATGAAGGCACAAATTTGGAAGAGATTCCTACACGATCTTATCGCGAATTGAACTGGTTTGATTTTCCGATGTGGGGAGGCCACCAGCAAGTAGCTTATGCTGTCCGATCTGAAGCCATGATGGATAGAGAAGGCAACGCTGCGGAAGGCATGGCCGCCCCTGCTCCCTCGGGTGGCGCGCCCAGGAAAAAGGCGGGAAAAAATGGACAAGAGGAGGAGGAAGCCATCGCCGACTCGGTGGTTGTTTATGACCCAGAGGCAGAAAACAAACCACAAAAGCCCGCCTTCCCCACGCCCATCCGTCGCAACCTGAACGAAACGGTATTTTTCTTCCCTGAACTGCGCACGGATGCCGAGGGCAACATCATCCTCAAATTCACGATGAACGAGGCCCTCACCCGCTGGAAACTGCTCACTTACACCCACACAAAGGATTTACAACAAGTCCTTTCTGTAAAAGAAGTGGTGACACAGAAGGATCTCATGGTAATCGCCAATCCGCCGCGTTTCCTGCGTCAAGGCGACGAAATCGAGTTTTCAGCCAAAGTCAGCAATTTGACGAAAGAAAAAATTGAAGGCACAGCCACACTTTCATTGCTCGATGCAGCGACCTTGGCTGTTGTAGAAGGTCACTTCGGGATGACAAGGAACAACAGCATTGCCCGATTCTCCGTGTTGCCCGGCCAATCGGGCGCTGTATCCTGGCGCATAAAAGTGCCCGACGATTATTCGGGTGCGGTCACCTGGCAGATTTTTGCCGACGGCAAGGGATTCCGCGATGGAGAGGAAAGCATCATTCCCGTAGTCAGCAATCGAATGCTGGTCACGGAGACCCTGCCCATTTCCCTCCGTGGCAACCAGACCAAGACTTTCACCTTTGAAAATTTGAAAAACCAGGGGGAAAGTTCCTCACTCAAAACACAGAACTACACGCTGGAATTCACGTCGAATCCCGTCTGGTACGCCGTCCAGTCCCTCCCCTACTTGATGGAATTCCCGCACGAATGTTCAGAGCAGATATTCAGCCGCTTCTATGCCAATACCTTGGCTTCCAATGTGGTAGAAAAGATGCCACAGGTGAAAAGGGTGTACGATCGCTGGAAGGCATCCCCCCTCCAAGGGGGGCAGGGGGGTGGGGCGATGAAGAGCAATTTGAGCAAAAATCAGGAACTCAAATACGCACTTTTAGAAGAAACCCCCTGGGTGTTGGACGCCCAAAGCGAGGAACAACAAAAGCAGAACATCGCCTTATTGTTCGACCTCAACCGCATGGCCGACGAGCGCGAACGTGCCCTGAACACCCTAGCCGAAAGGCAATTGGGCAGCGGAGGCTGGCCTTGGTTCACGGGCGGAAAGGACAGTTGGTACATTACCCAGCATATTGTAAGCGGGTTTATGCACCTTCAAAAACTCGGCGCTTTCGATCCGCAAAAAGACCAAAAATCTGCGCAAATGCTCGACAAAGCGCTCGGCTATTGCGACCGCCAATTGAACAACCAATACGCTGAATTAGAGCGACTTGTACAGCAAGGCAAAGCCAAAATGGAAGACGACCACCTCGACGGCATGGTCATTCAATACCTCTACGTCCGTTCCTTTACCCGCATAGACAAGCCTGGCAAGGAACTCGCTTACTACCTGAATCAGGCCGAAAAATACTGGCTCGGCAAGGGATTGTATCAAGAAGGGATGCTGGCGCTGGCTTTGCATCGCAATGGCCGCAAAGAGTCGGCAGCAAAAATTGTAGCCAGTCTACGCGAACGCGCCACGCAGAAAGAGGAGTTAGGCATGTTCTGGCCCGTAGACTGGGGCTATTACTGGTATCAATTGCCCGTGGAAACCCAGGCCCTCATGGTCGAAGTGTTCAGCGAAGTGGCCAACGATACCAAAGCCGTGGAAGAATTGCGTATATGGCTCTTGAAAAACAAACAGACCAACCGCTGGGAAAGCACCAAAGCCACGGCTGAAGCGGTGTACGCGCTGCTTTTAAACGGTGAAAACTGGCTGGAAAATTCAAAGCCGGTAAAAGTCTCCATGGGCGGCAACCCATTGAAAGTCAATGAGTACGAAGCAGGAACCGGCTACTTCAAGCAAAGCTGGGCGGCTAAAGAAGTCAAAAAATCTTGGGCCGAAATCAAGGTCGAAAACCCCAATTCCAACATCGTGTGGGGCGCGGCTTATTGGCAATATTTTGAAGACCTCGACAAGATCAAGGACTTTAAAAAAACGCCTTTGACCATCGTGAAGCAACTATATCTGGAAGAAAACTCACCCACCGGACCCGTTTTGAAACTGATTGCCGACGGACAAACGCTAAAGCGCGGCGACAAAATCAAAGTCCGCATAGAGATCCGGGTAGATCGCGCCATGGAGTTCGTGCACCTCAAAGACATGCGTGCTTCCGGCCTGGAGCCCATCAACGTACTCAGCGGCTACCGCTGGCAAGGCGGGCTGGGTTACTACGAGAGCACCAAGGACTTGGCCACGCACTTCTTCATTGACTACCTACCACGCGGCACTTTTGTATTCGAGTACCCGCTCGTGGTGTCCCTGCGCGGCGACATGAGCAACGGGATTACGACCATGCAGTGTATGTACGCGCCGGAGTTTACGAGCCATTCGAAGGGGGTGCGGGTGAAGGTGGAGTAGGGTTTGAGATATTAGTAGGTTTTGACCTCCACGCGCCGGTTTTCGTAGTTCTTGTAGCTCGTTGCAGGGAAGAGCCACTTCTCTTGCCCATAAAACTCGGCCTTAATCCGATTCCTGGCCAATACAGCCTGATATTTATTCGGGCCTCTTCGGTATTTTGTTGCCAGGTATTTGAGCACCTCTTGATAGACAAAATCTGCCCGATCACGCGATAGTCGCAGGTTTTTAAGCGAATCCCCCTCTGGGCTGGCATGGCCTTCGATCACGATATGGTCGTTTGGGTTGGCAATCAGGTGTTCTGCAATAGCAGCAATGGCAGATTTGAACCCTTTCCGTTGCGCACGGATAAGAGTGGTGGTGTTATGGTCAAACAGAAAGCTGTGAAAACCAATGGATTCGGGATCAAATCCCTTGATTTTCTGTGGGTCAGGAATGCTCAATTTGTTATTCGACCCTAAGCCCTTGGTAGCAATTTCGATGGGATAAGCCAGTTTGTCTTTGCACTTAACTTTCAAAATGTAATGGTGCGAAAAACCGCCGCTAATCCCCTCGAAAACACGCTCCGACATGCCCTGAGCAGCATAATACTTGCCGCCAGTTTTCGTACACAGCGAGTCCAGCCGATCGTACCCGCCAATATCAAATCCAACGGCATACACACTAACGTGCTGCTCTTTGGCTTTTTCCCAAACAGCCTGCATCGCTATTCCGCTTGAGTTTTCGAAACCGTCGGTGAAAACCACCAGCACCCGGTTCCCTTTTGCTTTTGAGAGCGTTTCAATTCCGTCAAAAATAGCGCGGTATAGGGCAGTCCCGCCACCATAATCAGAAAACTTATCAAGCGAAACGGATTGAGGGGTTTTGGTGGGTTCAGCGTTGATAGGCTTCCTTTCCAGGTTGTCGTCAAAATTGATCCGGGTAAAGAGATTTCCATCGAGGCTCTTGATAAACTTCTCCGCCATAACTTTCAGGGTATCAAAGTAACCTTCCATTGACCCAGAATAGTCTAGCGCAATTGCGATGTTCAATGGTTCTGTAACCTCAGTTTTTTCATCCAGTTCCGTCACCGTAAAATCCGCACACTTGTCGGCCAGCACAGGCTTGACGATTTTCAAAAGCGCGTCTTTCCCAGATTTGCCCGCCAGGCCAGTCACATACTTGCCGGAAGCAGAATCTTGTACCGTAAGGCGCAGGGAAAACAAACCTGAGCCGTTCTCGTGGGCCAGGTGTGAGATTTTCAAGGCAGATTTTTGCTTGCCAGACAAGGAGTCTAAGTGAATAAACTGAGTTTGCCCGAAACTGGGCTGCGAGAGAAGGAGGGCCAGAAAGCAGAAAAAGGGGGAGAATTTTTTGATTGAAAACATTGGTTGCATGATTGTTGATTTATAAATTGGTTGTGAAAAGTCGAGGGGGGGGATTATCAAGCAATTTCCAATGTCACAAACCATCCAATAGCCACAGCGCAATCTTTGCATCTTTGCACAAACCTACTGCTTCTCTCGATCCTTCTACGTCCTTTTCGGCAGTATGATTTCATACCTTTCTTAACTGTTACAGCAAAATGTTTTCCCTGCCGTAAATTTCGCACCTTTTCCAACCAAATCTAATTTTTTTTTCATGCAACGCAGAACCTTCATTCAAAAAAGCCTGCTCGCCAGCGCAGCAATGGCCGCGGCCCCGGCGGACATTTTTTCCAGGCAAGTCATTGAAAGTCAAAATATTGAGCCCCATAAATTCAACCTGAAATACGCCCCACACGATGGCATGTTCCGCAATGCTGCCGGAGAAGACATCCTGGATCAGTTGCGCTTTATGGCCGACCAGGGCTTCACTGCCTTTGAAGACAACGGAATGAGCGGACGCGAACCTGCCCTGCAAGAAAAAATGGGCAAACTCATGGCCAAGCTCGGCATTGCCATGGGCGTTTTTGTAGCGCATAAGATTTACTGGAAAGAGCCAAATCTCGCCAGCGGAAAAGCCGACAAACGCGAAGAATTTTTATCAGACATCCGCAACGCCGTGGAGGTAGCCAAACGCTGCAATGCCAAATGGATGACCGTCGTGCCCGGCCATCTGGACCTTCGGCAAAACAAGGATTTCCAAACCGCCCACATAGTGGAATCCCTCAAACGCGGCGCCGAAATCCTTGAACCGCATGGGCTTATCATGGTACTCGAACCCCTCAACTTCCGCGACCATCCAGGGCTGTTTCTCACGGATGTACCACAAGCCTATCTCATCTGCAAAGCAGTGGACAGCCCTTCCTGCAAAATCTTGTACGATATTTATCATGCCCAGATCCAGATCGGCAACCTTATTCCCAATATTGATCTGGCCTGGGATGAAACC
>JANMME010000002.1:0-2422 GCA_031373015.1 Saprospiraceae bacterium | reverse complement strand
CATACGACGCTGTATCAAAAGCTGTGGTGGAATGAGTAGTCATTGGACGTTGGACATTGGAACGCAGATGACACGGATTTGGAACATTTTATAATCTGTGTAAATCCGTTCAATCTGTGTCATCCACGTTCCTTTTTCAACCCACGACTTCAGTCGTGGGCTGCGAGACTAGAGCGCGAAATGGAACCGATTTATCGGTTTCCTATATAAAACCGATAAATCGGTTGCGGTTTGCTCGTCGTATATGCGGCCCCACGACTGAAGTCGTGGGTTGAAAAACGCCTTGCAACATGAGTTATCCCGAATTTTTCAACCCACGATTTTAATCGTGGGAGCGAGGCCAAAGACGAGATATCTAACCGTTTTAACGGTTTATGCCCTGTCGCCTATGCGTTCTAAAACGGTTAAAACCGTTTGGCAACTCAACCGGGCTTACTTTCCCACGATTAAAATCGTGGGTTGAATTGAAATCAGGTCACTCTTTGCCAAAATTCGGATGACTCATGTTTTCTTTCCAATAAGTAATTCCATGAAAAATCTCTACCTGTTCCTTTTCATTGCGGCTATTTTAGGTGTCATGTATCTGGTCGGTACGACAAGCATAAATACGCCCCAGATAGGTATGCCATCCGGGCATTCAGGCCCTGTTGAACGCATTGTCAGCCTTTGCAAACACCCGGTACCCATTATTGTATTGGGGCTTGATGCCAGCGAGCGGCGATTGGTGGGAGTTAATCCCGCAACCAAACTATCTATGCAGTCTAATGTGCTGAACAAGTATTTTCCAGACTTTCAAAACCTGTCGGACAAGGTTTGTTCCAAGGCGTTTTCCCCGAATATTGAGGAGCTAATCAGACTGAAGCCTGATATTATTCTTACTTGGAGCAGGTTCAGGGAAGGGATCGCGCAAATGCAAGGTTTTGGCTTTAATGTAGTGGGCATAAACTACGATGGAAGCGATCAAAATGACCGCGATATGGTGAACATGGTGGCGAAGGCTATGGGCCGCGAAACAATGGCCGACAGTTTGATGCAGTGGCGCGATTCTACCCTTAAACAGATAAGAGGCATAAGCGACCCTATTCCAGCCGAGAAGAGGCCCAAAGTGATCTTCTTCTACAACTATGAAACCCTGTGCGTTGGCGGAGAGAAATGTTATGAAAATTTTTGCATTAACTTGGCTGGTGGCCGGAATATGGGCGCTGGTTTAGGGATTGACCGCTGTGTGAATTTGGAGCAAATATTGGAGTGGGATCCTGACATCATTCTTTTCGGGGGCTGGTTGAATAATACCACCCCCGAAGACATTTATCAAAATCCAATTTTGGCGGACTTGAGTGCTGTGCGAAACCGACGCGTTTTTAAAACACCGATATGGGCCAGCAACGAATCGGTTCTTATCTGGAAATGGATGGCAGCAGTGATACAGCCAGCTTTTTTTGATTACAACTTGCGGGAAGAAATCCATAAGTCTTATTCCTGGCAGTATAAGATAAACCTGACAGAGGACGATATAAACGAGGTGTTGTTTTATCAGGAAAATGCGGCATCTCAGTTTTTTACAAAGTTTAATAGCAAGGAGCAATAATGGCGAAAAATCAAACGGGCTTTCAGGTGTTTTTATTGGTCGTGTTGTTCCTTTCTATAGGCATGGCAATGCTGCTGGGGCGCTATACCATTTCCTTTGAAAAATTGTACCATGCGATATGGGTAAGGCTTTTTCACCCGGAGTTGGTTGAAAACTCGGTTGAATACAGCGTGATTTTTCAATTGCGCTTGCCCCGGATTCTATTGGCGGCGCTTTCTGGAATGGCCCTTTCTGTATCGGGCGCCGTTTTACAGGGCATTTTCCGAAACCCGTTGGTGGGGCCCAGCATGATTGGAGTGTCCTCCGGAGCGGCATTTGGGGCCGTTTTGGCCATTTTTATGGCTTTGAACGGAATCTCGGTAATGGCCTGCTCCTTTGTCGGCGGCGTATTGTCCCTCTTGTTTACCATGAGCATCGCGGGGAAAGTAGGCAGTAAAAACATACTGGCCATTATTCTGGGCGGCATCGTGACCGGGGCGCTCTTCTCTGCTTTGGTTTCCGTGGTCACCTTTATTGCTGATCCAAGAGACACCTTGCCGGTTATTGTTTATTGGTTGATGGGGAGTTTTAATGGCGCAGACGCAAATAAAGTCCTGCTGCTGGGCGCTATTTGTCTGGTGTGTTTTTCCATCATTTTCAAAAGCCGCTATGTAATCAATTTGCTTGCCCTCGGTGACGAAGAAGCTTATGCGCTAGGCGTTGATGTGGTCCGACTTCGGATATTGTTTCTGGCATTGACTACTTTGGTGACGGCTGCAACGGTCTCTGTTAGTGGGACGATTGGCTGGGTGGGCCTTGTAGTGCCACATATTGCCCGGATGATCACGGGTTCCG
>JANMME010001119.1:0-11613 GCA_031373015.1 Saprospiraceae bacterium | reverse complement strand
CGGCTCGATCAGCACCAGCCCGGAATACTTGGACAGACAATCATTCAGTTATGATAAACGAACCCTTTCCTTCCATTTTATTGGCATAGATTACACGGCGCCTGACGAAGTGAAATACAAATACCGCTTGGAAGGTTATGAAAAAGACACAGTGGTAGGTGGGACCAATGGCTTTGCGCGTTATGCACAATTGCCAGCAGGCGATTACACCTTTCAGGTATGGGCCGCCAATTCTGATGGCGTTTGGTCTACAAATCCCCATGAATTGCAATTTACCATATTACCACCTTGGTACGCCACTTGGTGGGCGCGGAGTTTGCAAGTGCTCTTGGTACTTGGGCTGTTATATGCTTTTTACCAAAACAGGATCACGCAAATACGCCGAAAAGAAGCGGAGCGGCGCAAAGAAGCCGAGTTCCGGCAAAAGGAAGCGGAAAGCAAGCAATTGGCTGCTGAACTGCAAAATTCCGTGCTGCGACTACAGATGAACCCCCATTTCATCTTCAACAGTATGAATTCCATCAGTAGCTATATCCTCCAAAAAGATGTTGATACGGCCAATGACTACCTCAGCCGTTTTGCCAAGCTGATGCGGCTCATACTCGATTTGGCCTCCAAGCCGCTCATCCCCGTCGCCGACGAGATTGGACTGTTGGAGCAATACATGGCCGCCGAAGCCATGCGGTTTGAGCAAAAATTCAACTGGCAAATCGAGGTAGATGATGAACTTGACCCCGAGGAGATCATGTTGCCCACGATGATACTGCAACCCTTTGTGGAAAATGCCATCTGGCATGGCTTCTCCAGAAAAACAACGGTCGGTCACATCCGGATCGCGTTCAAAAATCAGGGAGATTGCATGATTTGCAGCGTGGAGGACAATGGTGTGGGCCGCCAACTCAGTAGCGCTCAAAAGGCCGAAGGGCATCGATCCCAAGCCGTCCAACTTACGGAACAACGCTTGCAACTGATTGAAAACAAGGGTTTGCCCAAGCCAAAATTGGAAATCATTGACCTTTACGACGAAACAGGCTTGCCGTCGGGAACTAGGGTGGAGATTTTATTACCGCTGGAATTATGAAGCCTCAAGCCTTACCTAGTGGCCGTGGGATTGTAATTGTCTAATGACTAAAGGTTTGAAAACTCCCAGGCAAGGATACTTCCAGTAATTCCAAATCTGCTGAATAAGCACAAATCTGATGTTTCAAATAGGGCGGCATTACAAATGCATCGCCTTTGTTTAATTTTTTCAGTTCGTGCCCTTCCGCCTGTAGTTCGAGGCGACCCTTGGTTACAAAGCAGAAAAGTATATCCGTGTCGTGGCTGCAAAGTTGTGGCTTGTCGTTTGCTTTAGCAGGGCGCGCGACGTGCACGGAGGCAATGCCTTGGGTGGCTTTGTTGACCCCTGTATCCCGGTACTCCAATCCATGGATTCTCCAGGGCGACCAGCTGCTTTCTTTTAAAACATGATGGCAAAAGGTTTGCCCTTTAAAGGTTCTTTTGGGCAAAACCTTTTGGGTCGGCAATTTCATATCATGATCTATGGTGGTCATGTGTTCTGCGGGAACACCGATTTCTATCACTTCCAGCTGGTCGGATGCTTCTAAAACCTGATGCCTGATTTCTGGAGGCTGCGTCACACAATCGCCTGCGTTCAGTATAAAGGGAGGTCCCTGGTCTTCATACACCAACTTTACCCATCCGCTGTAACAATAAATGAGTTGAAAACCGATTGTGTGATAGTGTACCATATCGGGCACAGGCCCTCCAACCGGAATACGAATATGCGATGCAATGATGCTCCCGCCCAGTCGGTCAGGGATCAGGTCGCGGTACAACATCCCGGCTCTGCCAATGACCCAAGGGTCTTTATCTTGTAATTGCCGAACTTCAAATTTATGTTGGGTCGGCGGGGTGCTCAATTGAAAGGTTCGCGGCTGTATTTTGATTACCGTTCCATTGGGCGCTATGATCTCGTGTTTCTCCTCGGCCAGTCTATCTGGATCATCTGTCAACAAATGAATGACAGGAGCTTGGCCAGTAGCCTGCTTATCTATACGAATATGTAGGCTAAATCCAGACATGATCGCCACAACCGGCGAATCGGCGGGGAAAATATGATCCAGCCGGAAACCCAGTTGGGTAAAGAAGGCTATTTCCAGAGGCAAGTCTTTACTGGGGAGGACCACTTGCGCCAGTAAATCTGATTTGTTTCCTTTTTCGATCATTTGGCAAAACTAACACAAGACTTAATTCTACGTGCAATTGATTCACCTGAAAAGGGACTCTCGTCCGGTCTATTCGCGTCATATCCCCAAAAATGCGGCAATAAAAAGGTCCGGCATCCCTTCTATACCCGGTTCCCCTCGGCCAACTAACCCGCTTACCATATCTTTGCACGTCTAATATCCCAATATTCCAATATCTCAATATCTATTTCATGGAAACCCTCTCCATCCCCCGCACCCAACCCGAAATGCTCGCCGTGACCCAGCGTCATCAGCGGCTCAGTATCGGCATCCCGAAAGAGACCACCTTGCAAGAGAACCGCGTGGCACTGGTGCCCAATTCTGTGGCCACGCTTACCGCCCACGGTCATGAGGTGCTGGTTCAAGCCGGCGCAGGAGTAAAATCGCGGTACAGCGATTTGGATTATTCCGAAGCGGGGGCACACATCGTACACAGTGCAGAGGAGGTGTATAAAGCTGAGGTTATCCTTAAATCCGCCCCGCCCACACTCGTGGAGATTGATATGATGCGCCCGGGTCAGGTAGTGGTGTCGCCCATCCATTTGCCTTTGTTGAATGCCGAATACATCCATAACCTGCTGCAAAAAAGGGTGATTGCGTTGGCCATGGAGTATATCCACGACGATGTGTCGGGGGCTTTCCCGATCGTGCATGCCATGAGTGAAATAGCGGGCATCAGTGCTATCCTGATTGCGGCGGACTTGCTGGCCACGACGCGGGGCGGCAAAGGCGTGTTGCTGGGGGGCGTAGCGGGGGTTCCTCCGGCCAAGGTCATCATCTTGGGCGCGGGCACGATCGCCGAATATGCCACCCGCACGGCCCTCGGGCTCGGCGCGGAAGTGCGTATTTTTGACAACAACATCCAGCGGATCATACACCTGCAAAACCAGGTGGGCCGCCCGCTGCACACTTCGGTCATCAACCCACAACACTTGCGCGAACAAATGCTTACCGCCGATGTGGCCATCGGAGCGGTTCATTCGGCCCATGCCAATGCACCTATGCTGGTCTCGGAGGACATCGTGATGCGCATGAAACCTGGCTCGGTCATCGTGGATGTGAGCATTGACCAGGGCGGTTGCTTTGAGACCTCAGAGGCCACCACGCACGACCACCCCACCTACGAGCGGCATGGCGTGATCCATTATTGTGTGCCCAACATTCCTTCCCGCGTGGCGCGCACGGCCTCGGAAGCCATCAGCAACATTCTCACTTCCATGCTTTTGATGAGCGAAACGGGCGGCATTGTGCCACTCGTCACTTCCCACGCGGGGCTGCGGAATGGGGTGTATGCCTATCGCGGCACGCTTACGAATGCGCACCTGGGCGAGCGTTTCCAGATTCGGAGCACGGACTTGGATTTGTTGATTACGTCGGATTATTAAACACTCGGTTTTTTGAAACACATAGGCACATAGAACACATAGAATTGTGGCTTTCAAGGCTATGTGCTCTATGTGCCTATGTGTTTCAAAAAATTAAATGTTCAAATCGTGCAAAGTTTTCCTCCGCCATCCTTTCTAATTCTTGAATTCCCACCCCTCGCAAGAAAGCGGCTCGCTCATAAATGACCTCAATGCTCATCCCCGCGTCATCCGTCTCCAAAAAAAACCGATCTGGAGGGCAAGCCCTGAGACTCTCCGCAGCATGGCTGTTCTCCCGGAACAACGCTGCCCCAAAAGAAAGGTAGCATCTAGCCCGAAGCAGCATCGCAGCCGTTGGGAGGTTTTTGTTGAAGCCGTGGAAAATCCAGGTTTGCCGGGGCTTCCATTCCTTTTTTAGAGCAATGATCTCTGAAAAAGCGCGGACGCAGTGAAGGATGAGCGGTTTGCCGGCAGATTCGGAAATTTCTACACAACGCTGAAACGCAAGCACTTGCAAATCCCAGGGCGTTTTACAGGCTTTATCGAGGCCGGCTTCTCCAATAGCAACGACGGAAGCCAATGCCGACTGTTCCTTTAGCCATGCATCGGCAGCGTCAAGGTTCATTCCAGCCAGATACCAGGGATGCAGTCCGACAGAAAGCATAGAGGCTTTGGGGGCATTTTTTTGCCCAAAATAAACGCTCTCGATTTCGAGCTTGCCGGGAGAAAGGGTAGGGTGGTGGGTATGGAGATTGATGAACACAGTGCAAAGATGTATTGGGGAAGACCAAGATGTAAAATTCTTGGCACATTTGGTTCACAAAACAAAAACTACCCTACCTTGCGCCGTTTCTGATTTTCCAAGAAAACACAACTTTTCAGCCTTTTTGGAGCATGAAATTTTCTAAAATTCGCCATCTTTTCACAATCATTCTGTGCATGGCAATATCTTTGCCCGCCACCTGGGCGCAGGGCAACCGCGATTACATGCGGGAGACCGGTAAGATCTACGTCGTAGTAGGCGTTATTTTGCTCATCTTCCTTGGCATCGTCTGGCAGCTCGTACGCCTGGATCGTTCACTAACCAAAATAGAGCACCAACTCAACGACGACAAAAATGAGTGGAAAAATTAGTTTCTTCAAGAGCGTAGAAAACTACGTGGACAAGGCCGCCGCCTTTACGGATATCCCCAAGGGCCTCGTCGAGCAAATCAAGGCCTGCAACCTTGTGCTCCAAATCCGTTTCCCGGTACGGGTGAACGGCGATTACCAGGTCATCGAAGCCTACCGGGTGCAGCACAGCCACCACCGCCTGCCTACAAAAGGCGGCATCCGTTACGCCGAATCGGTTGACCAAGACGAGGTGATGGCGCTTGCCTCCCTTATGACCTACAAATGTGCCCTTGTGGATGTGCCCTTCGGTGGCGCAAAGGGCGGCATCAAGATCAACCCCGCCAACTTCACGGAAGAGCAACTGCAAAACATTACCCGCCGTTACACTTCCGAACTGGTTAAAAAGAACTTCATAGGCCCTGGCATTGACGTTCCTGCACCGGATTACGGTACAGGCCCGCGCGAAATGGCTTGGATCCTCGACACTTACCAAGCCCTCCGTCACGGAGAAGTGGACTCCATCGCCTGTGTGACCGGCAAGCCCATCACGCAAAACGGGATTCGTGGGCGTGCCGAAGCCACAGGCCGCGGCGTGTTCTATGGCCTTCGCGAATGCATGCGCTACGCAGAGGACATGAAGAAAATCGGCCTTACGCCTGGCATTGAAGGTAAAACGATGGTGGTGCAAGGCCTCGGCAATGTGGGTAGCAATACCGCGCTCATCAGCCAGCACGAAGGCAATGTGAAAATCATCGGCGTAGCCGAGCGCGAAGGTTCGATTCACGGGCCTGATGGGATTGATGTTGAGAAACTGCTGGCTTTCCGCAAGGAAACGGGCTCGATTATCGGTTTCCCAGGTACCAAGCACATTGGCGACGCTTCGGCAGCACTAGAACTGGAGTGCGATATTCTGGTCCCGGCTGCTTTGGAAAACCAGATCACGCCCGAAAATGCGCCGCGCATCAAAGCAAAGATCATCGCAGAGGCCGCCAACGGCCCAATTACAGCCGATGCAGACACGATCTTGATCGCCAAAGGCGTCATTATCCTGCCTGACTTTTACATAAATGCGGGCGGTGTAACAGTGTCTTACTTCGAGTGGCTCAAAAACCTCTCGCACCACCGTTTCGGCCGTTTGGAAAACCGCTTCCAACACGACGCATTTCACCGCATAATGTTAAAAGTGGAAGAAATGACGGGTAAAACCCTCAGCGACCGCGAACGCGACTTGCTTACGCGCGGCGGCACCGAGGTAGACCTTGTGAACTCTGGCTTGGAAGACACGATGATTACAGCCTACGCTCAGATCAAGGAGACTTTCCGACAACACCCGGATATCAATGACATGCGGACGGCAGCGTTTGTTTGCTCCTTGAAGAAGATCGCGGGGGACTATATTTCGATGGGCATATTCCCATAGTGGTGATTGTTTGGGGTTGCTAATGGCCCTCCTTCGCTAAAGCTACGGCGGGTAAAAGATTCGGGGTGCAACTTGTACGAGTTGCACCCCGATTTTTATGACTAAATTAAAAACAAAAACGCCCCCTGATTGCTCAGGAGGCGTGAAGTTTGCATCATTTATGCGGTAGGGGGCGTGTTATGATGGCGGCATTTGGGAAGAAATCGATCCTTGACTGGCCCCTTAGTTTTTTCCGCGTTGTTTTTCCGTTTTGTTTTTCTTTGGCGATTCTACAGGAGTCCCGCCATTGTTTTCTGTTCTTTTAGCATTGTCGCCTGGGCGGCCATGGCTTTCTCCAGCTTTCCCGTGGTCGTGGCCCTCATGTTCACCTTTTTCTCCCTGCTCGTGTTGGCCTTTATGATGACCTTTTGCTTTTCCTTTTCCTTTGTGATCCTTGTAATGGCCTTTTGCCTTGCCTTTTCCACCTTTCTTGCCTTTTTCTCTCTTTTCCCCTTTTTCTACTTCGGTTTGATTGGATGGATGGGTAGTAGGTGCTTGTGAACCAGGGCGGGCGCCAGTGGTGGTGGTTTTATCGGTCTTTTGTTCTTGCCTGGATTTTTCCGGCTGGGTGCTGGAGTTAGTGTTTTGTGCAAATACGCCAGCAAATGAAAATGCGGCAAACGCAAAGGTCAGAATGAGTGATTTGTTCATTGTAAAAGGTGCCTCTTTTGTAAGACTATGTATAAACGGAGGAATTGAAAAAAGACACGTTGAACAAGAATATTTAAAGGTTTGTTAGCAATTTTATAGTTCACAGCCGGTCTTTAAAATTCCGCAAACTCAGGCCCAGAAAAAACACGGCCATCCCGCCTAGTATTAGCGTTTGTTTCCAGAGCACATCCAGCCCGACTCCTTTTATCATGATCCCTTTGATGATAGGGTTGAACCAAGTAGCGGGTATTACATTGCCGATGATTTGCAGGGGTACGGGCATGCTCTCTCGGGGAAAAATGAACCCTGAAAGTAGCATAGTTGGCATCATAAGGCCAAGTGCCGACAGGAACATGGCACTCATCTGATCCTTGGCTCGTGTGCTGATAAAAATGCCCAGTGAAAGCGCAACGAACATGTACAACACACATTCTGCAGCAAGCAACATCACCGAGCCGCGCATGGGCATCCCAAACACGAATATCCCCAGTAACACAACTACCAGAGCATTAAGCAAGGTTAACACTAGGTAAGGCGCGGTTTTGCCCAGAATAATCTGGATCGGTTGCAAGGGGGAGACCAGCAAGACCTCCATAGTGCCCAGTTCCTTTTCTCGGGCAATGGTGATGCTGGTCATCATGGCCGACACGAGCATCAGAATGAGCGTCATAACGCCCGGCACGAAATTGAAAACGCCTTTTTGCTCGGGGTTGTAGCGCATTCTGGTTTCCGTCCGGATGGTGATGGATGCACTAGGAGCAATGCCGCTATTCATGGCTTTTTCTTGCTGATAGTCACCGATAATGATGCTGGCATAATTGATCAAGGTGGTGGCGGTGTTGGGGTCGCTGGCATCGCCAAGGAGTTGGATGGTGGATGGTGGAGCGTTGAGGGTGGAGGGGGCGTTTAGGGATTGGGCAAAATTAGGTGGGAATACGATTGCCATTTTGATTTCCCCGCTGCGGAAAGCTGCGTCGAGTTCGGTTGGCGAATCAAGTGTTTTTTCCAAATGAAAGTAGCCACTCGACACGAGTTTGTTGGTAAGTGCAATGCTCTCCGCGTCTTTCGAGGGGTCGAGCACAGCGATGGCGGCGTTTTTGATTTCGTTGGTGAGCACGAAACCAAAGAGCAGCACTTGCACGATGGGCATGCCAAAGAGGATCAGCAGCGTTCGCCGGTCGCGCAGGATGTGGCGGAATTCTTTTTGGACAAATGCCTGAAAGCGACTAAACCTCGGCCTTTTTTTGAAAAAAATCATGTTGCAACTTATCTTTGTAAAAATTTTCAGCCATGGCACACATAGCAACGGCGACTTTGCCTCCGATTGAAAAACCAAACGGCAAAGTGGCTTTTCACTTTAGCGATGGGGAGGTTTTTCACGCCATCCCAAAAATGTCGGATGAGGAGTTCGATGAGTTTTGCTTTGCAAATCCAGATCTCCGCATCGAACAAGATACTCATGGAAATATCATCATCATGCCTCCTTCCTCTTATGAATCCGGCAACCACGAAGTAGACCCGATCATTGACTTGGGGCTTTGGAATCGCCGAACCAAACTCGGCAAAGTATTTAGCCCTTCCACACTTTTTAAACTCCCTGATGGATCCAAGCGAATGCCCGACGCGGCCTGGGTCTCCCTTGAAAAGCACAACAGCCTGAGCGAAAAAGAACGCAAGTCATTTGCTCACATCGTTCCAGATTTTGTCATCGAAGTACGCAGCCCTTCTGACCGTCTGAAGCCTCTACAGGGCAAAATGCTCACGGCTTGGATTGCCAATGGTGTCCGTCTTGCTTGGCTCATTGATCCTGAAAACCAACAGGCTTGGGTCTATCGCGCCGATGGAACAGAGTCGCATATCACTGATTTTCAACAGACTATTTCTGGGGAAACGGTCCTTCCAGGGTTTGAATTCGACTTAAAAATGCTGGCTCAATAGATCAATACCAGCGCCCTACTCGTTGACAATATAGATCATAAGCTTCTCCAAATTGTTTCTTCAAAAAAGGTTCCTCAACGCGGCGAATAAACAGGTTAAAGATCAGGCAGATAACAAGCCAATAAAACCCAACAATGATACTTGAAAACCAAAGCGCCCACCCTGCAATGGCGCTAAGCACCCCCATGTACATCGGGTTTCGGGAATATTGGTAAAGGCTGCTCGTTACCAGATTTTTGGGTGGGTCGAGGGGAAATGGGGTGCCCTCTCCTTTTTTGCCAAAACTCCAAATACAAGTCAACAGAATAGCGCTCCCAACTACTAGAGGCAATAATCCTAACCAATTCCACCACCCATCTTCCCCTCTATATTGTCGTCCCAGCCAAAAAGGAAGGTATCCCCCAACCGTGCCGGGGATTACAAGAGTGAAGATAATGTTTTTGAGTAGAAGACTCATAATCAATGTATTGGATGCAATTAACATAAGTCATCCCGGATTTTTGAGTTTAATACGTCCCAGAGGGACGGAATCTTTGTAGCAATATTGTTTTCGATGCATAGGCGTGCCGTAGGTACGCTATCAATGGTTTTTTAGATGGCGTACCTACGGCACGCCAACCGCGTTTTTATCTGTTTTCTACCAAGATTTAGTCCCTCTGGGACTTTCATAAAATCCGGGATGACGCATGTTAATTGCCTCGGGCCAGTTTTCGAAACACCTCATCCATGTTTCCCGCGCGATAAGTGTTCTTTAAATTGCGCGGGGTGTCCAGGGCTTCGATTCTGCCATCCACCATCATGCTCACACGACCGCAGTATTCGGCTTCTTCCATGTAGTGCGTCGTCACCATGAGGGTCACTCCGGTGTGTGCAGCCTCGTAAATCAGTTCCCAAAACTGGCGGCGCGTGATCGGGTCCACGCCACTGGTAGGTTCGTCGAGGAACACGATTTTGGGTTCGTGCAACAAGGCGACCGAGAAAGCCAGTTTTTGTTTCCAACCCAAAGGCAGCGAACCGACCAATTTGTCGGCTTCCTCCTCCAGTTGCAGTTTTTCTAGCAACCGGGCCGTTTTATCTTTGATGTCGGCTAACCTAAGCCCGTAGATGCCACCGAATAAACGAATGTTTTCCCTCGGCGTGAGGTCTTCGTACAGGCTGAATTTTTGGCTCATGTATCCGATGCGCCGCTTCACTTGTTCCGGCTCCCGCCACACATCGTAGCCCGCCACCATGGCCTTGCCCGAAGTGGGGGTAAGCAGGCCGGTCAACATCTTCAAGGCCGTGGTTTTGCCCGCACCGTTGGCGCCGAGGAAACCGAAGATCTCGCCTTCATGTACCTCAAAGGTGATGGCATCAACTGCCGTGAAGGCGCCGAAGCTGCGGGTTAATTTATCGGTGGAGATGATACTGGTCATTTGTGTCAGTCTTTTCGAGCTTGAATATCTGGAAATTTAAGTCGTGACCATTCAGCCAGCAGGCCGATCTTCTTTTCTTGAAAATGTGATTTGTTGAGTGCTACGTTTTCAGGGAAAAGTAGGTGACAGAGTTGGTAGAGGTACATCCATTCTAGCATGGACCGAATTTTAAAATGCTTTATCGCGGTGTCTTCTATCCTTGGCAGGCGAAATCCATCATCAAACCTCAAAGCAATCTTGGCGATTTCTTCTGTGCCTATCAAAAATCGGATATCGAGGGAATAACTGCTACAATCCGAACAATTTTTATAACCCTGCATGGATGTACGAATCAATTGTGTCAGGTCTGTTTGAAACTTTGAATCGGTGTAATTAAAATCCTTCTCGTTCCAATATGGAGAGGGATGCTGAATATTTTGCAGTGCCTGAAATAAACTTTCTGCTTCAAATCGTCGGTTAAATAACGAATCTCGTTTAGAGGCTCCTTCGCCTTTTCCTGCACCCGAACGGGTAATTCCGGAATATTCGTGCCTGGCTATCTGAGATTCAAAAAAACTACCACGAGTGCGATACTCCAAATCATATTGCGCTTGTCCATTACCCCAAGAGTGGCGTACAATCAAATTTAATTTTATCACAGAGATTTGCCGCATGGCAGAATCCCTCAAAACGTTTGGCTTCCAACCAAAAGGTGTGATATCATACCACCCCTGTGGCATTAGGCATTGATCCTTCTGGGCTAGTGCGCAGTTGCCAAAAAAGAGGAAAAGGGGAACTAATAACCTAATCATTATAGCTGTTAATTTTACTCAGCGCCTCCACTTCCTCCGCCGTCAACCCATAAAGCGGCGGCGTTTTCACCCCCAACATATTGAGATACAAGTAAATCTGCCCACGATGGTGGATCTCGTGCTCCACCAAAGCCCGCAGCCATTTCCAACAAGTGATAGGCAATCCAGCGGGTGTTTGGATTTTGGCTTGCAACATTTCCGGGGTCATTTTTTGAAAAATGGCCACCGATTGGCGGTGCATTTCATCAAAATAAGCCAAGGTAGATTCATAAGCTTCAGCCAGTTCAGGGCCACAACCAGCGTATCTTGAAGGCCTTCCTTCCGCGTTTTCAGCATACAACCAGCGTTCGATGCCCGCAAGGTGGCGCACCAGATCGCCGAGGGTGAACTTGCCCTCGCGGTAGGTCCATTCCAAGTGTTCCGGTGGAATGAGCATTACGACTTTGCGCGTACGTTCGCGGACACGCTCGTAGTATTCAAGAAAGGATTCGATGCTGGAAATGGTCATGGTTTTCAATCTTTCATGAGTTCGATGAAGCAATCTTCGATGGTGGGCTGAGCGGGTTTTATCTCAATATTTTGGTGATTTTTGGAGCGCAGAAATGATGAAATCACCTTATCGTAATCATACAT
>JANMME010001103.1:0-8311 GCA_031373015.1 Saprospiraceae bacterium | reverse complement strand
GCTCAAACTGGTATGCGGATGCAGACGGTGATGGCTACGGCAACGCATCGGCAAGCGTTCAAAATTGCGCCCAGCCTTCAGGGTATGTGTCCAATGCCGGCGACTGCGACGACAGCAACCCCGCCATCAACCCGAACGCGGCGGAAATCTGCAACCACCTCGACGACAATTGCAATGGCTTGATGGACGAAAACGCAGGCCCGATCTGGTACGCGGATGTAGACGGTGATGGCTACGGCAACGCATCGGCAGGCGTTCAAAATTGCGCCCAACCATCAGGGTATGTGTCGAACGCCGACGATTGCGACGACAGCAACCCCGCCATTAACCCGAACGCAACAGAAATCTGCAACAACCTCGATGACAATTGTAATGGCTTAATGGACGAAAACGCAGGCGCCATCTGGTATGCGGATGCCGACGGCGACACTTACGGCAACGCATCGGCAAGTATTCAATCTTGCACACAGCCTTCAGCGTATGTGGCCAATTCCGGCGATTGCGACGACAGCAACAGCGCGATCTACCCGAACGCCACTGAAATTAACAACGGGCTCGACGACGACTGCGATGGCATGATAGACGATTCAACGAATGTCAGTACGGTAGAGCAGATTTTTGGAAATGCAGGCAGCAGAAAATCCGGAAAGATCCAGTTCGCGCTGCTCCCCAATCCTGCTGACGACGTGCTGAACATCGTTTTTGCGGGAGAGGAATTGGTAGTCGGTAGCGTAGATATCTTCAATTCAATCGGGCAGCGCATCTTGACTCAAGATATCCAGCTTGAACCCGGCAAAGAAGGTGCTTTCCAAATCGGGCATTTCCCGCAAGGCAATTATTTTCTGGTTTTCAGACGAGCAGACGGAGCGAGCGTAGGCGAGCGATTCATCATTGTGCGGGATTTTAAAAGATAGGGGTATCTGTTACGCCTTTGTGGTGGTTTTAGGATTAGTTCCAATAACGCCCCCAAATACAATAAGCCATCACTACATTGCTCATTCCCAGTACCGTAAAAGCAAACACATCAATTCCCTTTTTCCATTTTTCCAAATACCCCTGTCCAATGGCCAGCACCACCACGGGTGCTATGGGCACAAAATAGCGCCCTTGCCAATTATCAAAATGAGTGCTGCCAACAGAAACCCACAACGCGTACATCGTGAGTGAGAATGCGCCAAAATAGAGCAGAACAATCCCACCCAGGCCCCACCGTTGCCGAATTCCGAAGGGATTTTTTTCGGAAAATACCAGGCTTGTCAGCGCGATCCACAACAGCAAAAGCCATCCTGCGGGCAGGTAGTTTTTCTCCCAGCCAAATTTTCCAACAAAATGGGCGGCTAAAGAAGGCAGGGCCTTGAGAATTGATTTGGAGCAAACTTCCAGAAAAAAAACAGGGTGCCCGAGCACAAAAGCCATTTGCCGGGCGGGATCAACACCTGAATTGAGCGTTTGGCTATCCCGGAATGCCGGATCGTAAGCATTGTATGGAATAAACCAGCCTTGTGCCATTCGCCCCCAAAGCAGGGTGGCTACAATGCCTACGGCAAACAGGATCGCCCGTTGTCGCCAATCAGACCGCGAAAAGCAAGCCAATAGGACCAAAGGCAAAGCAATGAGTTTATTCGCCGCAACGACCATAAGCGCCAGCAATTTTTTCCAAAAAACGGTCTCTTGAGCCTTTGCCAAAAATGCGGCTATCAGGTACCAGCAAAGCCCGTTTGTCAACACATCCGCATTGGCGGAAGCAGCAATACAAAGGCTGGCGGGCAGTAGGGCAATCGCTGCCAGGGTGCTGCGCATACAGGGTATCAGGCGCAACACAGCACTTATTAATAAGACCCATACGATCAAATTTGCCAGTCGGACGCCATAAAGCATCCCCAAGGGTGTGGCCCCCAGCGGTCGAAGCACTGCAATGGCCGCTGCTTGGGGAAGATACGCCGAAGGCGCGTAAATGGCTGTATTGGCAAAATCGGTAAATCGGCGATTTCCAGGGTTCAGCGGAATTGAAAGGCCCACGCGCAGGCTGTGCAGGTTCAGTCTTGCCTTTTGCTCATTTTTCAGGAAACGAAAGGAATCGCAAATTTCTGAAAGACTGGCAGGCAAATCGCCGCCAAGCCTGCTTCCGGTATACTCCGGGAAAAAATGCCCTTCACTCACCTGCCAGGCGCGAAAAAAATGGTTGGGCTCGTCCGGCGATTGAAATGGTGGAGTGACAAGGGCGAAAACAAGCCCAAAAAGAAGCAGGAGGAAGGCGGTGTTTTGGACGGTAAATATGCTGCCTTGATTGCTCATGTCATAATTCAGATGTAGTTTTGTGAGTCGTTTATCTAGGGAATATCTTAGCATCTTCTGAGAAAAACGGAGTTCAATTGCTTGAAAATCAATATATTGTTTTAAAAAATTAGATTAAATGGAGCCCAATAATATGAATTTTGCCTTGATTAACCAGGTGTCAAAATCCACTCAACACATCATTCGGATTGACCCTCGAACCCAAAAGTCGGCAAGTGCCGGCTGTGGCTGCCTGATCGTGTACAAAGACAGGCTTTTTTTTGTTTGTGTTCAAAATATTTCGGGTCAATCAGGTTTGCAATTAGCGTTGGAAACAGGGAAAGAAACAGGGGCGGCCAGTTATCCATTACCTGATCTACATTTCATGGAACCTTTAGATTTAGATGCATCAGGAATAGAGGCGTCCATGCCCAAAGAATTAAAATCTTTAAGCCTCTGTTATACGGAAATTAAAGCTGCATTGAATTTAAGTCAAAAAGAAATACGACTTGGCGCAATGACCATTGCGGCGGAGGAGAAAAAAACCGTTTTTTCCGACCTGGACTATGTGCCAACAAAAGAAGATGCATTTCTTTTTTACGGAAATAATGGCAAGGATTTACCGGATGAAAGTATCTCTCAGGGCGGAGAAATTGCGTCAGGGATAAAATACGCTGGCAAAGCCGGGCCCTTCGAACGGTTTCTTCTGGATGCGTCCAAGATAGGATCGCTTGATTTTATGGCGGCTATGGGAGCTCCTATATTTTCTGAAACGGGAGCGCTCGTCGCATTTGTCGCGTTGGCGGATTCGGAACAAAAAATTTTATACGGTTTTTCAACAAGTGCGCTCCAAAAAAGCCTTGACGACTATATCGCTCCAAATACGCAACTTGATTTTGACGACGGGTTGGAAAGTTTTCATGTAGAACCTTTAAAACAAGATTACATTACTTATTCCGTCTTATACGGCACTAACAGAAATGCGGTGCTGAAATCGAATAAATTGTCCTACGGCACCACCAGAGACAACAAATTACACCTTGGTTATTGCAATATCAGTATTCCTTTGAACCATGAAACAGGTAAAACTGAGCGGCCAAATTGGTTCCGAAATTTACTCTTTGACGAAAGTCCGAAAAAACATTTTACCATTCTTGCCAACGAAGAAACCGACGAGGCAAAATTTATGGAGCTGCTCCGGCAAAAAATCGGTCAGTCTGACGAAAAGGATGTTTTGTTGTTTATTCATGGTTTCAATGTGGCATTTGATGGCGCCATGATGCGTGCGGCCCAATTGGGTTACGACCTGAATTTCAAGGGCGGCGTAGCGGCTTTTTCATGGCCTTCCCTTGGAACAATAAGCGGATATATCGCAGATTCGGACAGCGCCAGATATTCGCGCAATTATATAAGCGCATTCATCAAGTTATTGATTCAACCCGGCACCCAAAAATTGCATATTATAGCGCACAGTATGGGCAATGTGGTGTTGACCCAGGGATTGTTGCAATTAAAAGAAGAAGGTGTATTCCCAAATCCCATCATCCACCAGGTTATTTTGGCTGCGCCAGATATTGATAAAGATATTTTCCTGAACCAAATTTTACCCGCGATTAAAGGCGCGTCCAAATATACCCTATATGCATCCGACAAAGACAATGCATTGGCCGCATCAAAAAAAATCAGGCATGGTTATGCCAGACTGGGGGAGGGCGGAGACAATATTGTAATTGTGGACGGATTGGATTCGGTAGATGCCTCTTTGGTAGACACCGGTTTACTCGGTCACGGTTATTTTTCAAGCACGGAGTCTTTATTAAACGATATCCATTTGGTGCTGTCAGATTTACCTCCAGGCAAAAGGGCGCTGGATGCAAAAAACAAATTGATTGATGGCGTTTCTAAAGAATATTGGGTTTTTAGGAAGCCGTAAGTGCCTTAGCCCTTACTCTTGCAGCCTGATTAATAGGTTGAAAACACTTTATTTTCGGCTAATAAGCTACCAACCCATTCCCATAAACGCTTGACGGCCACACCGCTTTTTTGCTGCTTTTAGGCTTCCTGACCACCCTGTATCAGCGATTCTCGGTTTGTAGAAACTACTAATCTAAAAGACCGCAAAGCGGTCGAATTTGAATAGCCCCGGGTAAAACCCGGGGACAAAAGGGCAATGTTTAACAACCGCGCAGCGGTTGAATTTTGCTTTAGATTGTTGATATTCAACCGCTTCGCGGTTGGTTCTTCGACCGAACACCGACCCCGGGTTTCACCCAGGGCTATTCAAATTCGACCGCTTTGCGGTCATTTAGATTAAACTTTTTACAAACCGAGAATCGCTGACCCTGTATAGCTCGAATCAACTGTTTGTCTAATGCCAAACGGATCAGGAATGACTAAAAGTGGCAAAAACTGGCGTTTTTCACGATCTTCCCATTCCCCAAATCTTTTCCATCCTCCTTTACCCCAAAATAATACAAACCCGCCCCTACCCCACTCAAATCCACTTCCACTTGGTCTCCGTGCAGGGATTCCACCCGCCTTATTTCCCGACCCAAAGCATCGTAGACCACCAATACCCCATTTTTTAACGGCACTCCAGCAATCAGCATCACCCTATCCCGAAAAGGGTTCGGCCACAAGCGAATATCCCTCCCGCTCAAAGTCTCTTCCAAGCCCACGGTAGGCGCACAAGTCCATTTCGTACTCACGGCACTGTCCAAGGCCGCAAAATCCACCCCAATATCCCCGGCATCGGTTGCAGCGTTTTTATAAGGACTGGTATTGGCCAAAGCATACCCGTGGTAATCGCTCCCCCCATTGGCATAGTCCACAAACTGCACCGCACCGGGATTGGCAGGAAAGTAATTCTGACTCAGCGTGTTGTAATTGCTGTATCTAAAGTCAGGCCCAGCGATCAACACGTTTTTGTGAAACCGCTGATTAGCATCCGTTATGCCGGGAAAATACCGCCCCATCGGCCCATTGCCGCCCTGCGCGAAGCCCGGGCCATAGATGCCCTGGTAACCTCCGTCGGAGACAAAACAATGGAAAAGGTTGTTGCGGATAGCCATCTGGTCGGTGGTATCATAAGCCCAGGTAATCGCGCCCGTTTGAAAGACGCTGTTGTGCTCCAAAAGGACATCAGAAGGGTCGCCAATTTTCAGAAAAGTGCCGTCGTTGGGCCCATCCACATTGCCGTCGCCAAAATCAGGGCCATTGATATCCTCGAAGAGGTTGTTCGCGATCCGGATTTTTTTGGATTGCAGGCTCCACGTTGGGCCGTCGTGTCCAGACAAAGAGATGCCGGCGCCCACATGGCGAATGATATTGTTGGTGATCGTGATGTCACTCACATCGGCAAAGGGGGAGCCCCCGCCCTCGGTACGAACCGTGAGCAAAATGGCGTAACCGCTCTGTCCGATGGGAAGGTCGGCCCAACAATTTTCAAGGATATTGCCATCCAGCAGCACCCGTCTGCCCGTTTTCAACTCAAACAGGTTTTTAATGGTCCAGTGCTTGCCCGCGTAGCTCGGGTGACCCACGCGCCAGGAAAAAGGTTTGAAAAAGGAATTGTTCCGCACTTCAATATCGGAAGGCACAAGACCAGGAATAGCCGAGGCCGCGCCACCAAACAGGATATTTTCGCCAGCAGCTTCGAGGTAGTTGTTCCGGATGATGAATGGGCCCGGACCGTTTGTACCTGCTATGGCGTAGGTATCAAACCCAATGCTGTGAAAATCAGCGATATACGAATCCAATACTGCTGATCTTGTCGAATTCAAGATCACGCCACCTTTCATAACCGTGGCGTTTGTGTGTCCGTGGATATAGCAACGATCCACGATCAGGTCGTGAGGGACTACATTCAGGGTACTCTGCGCAGCGCTTCCATCCCCAAGGAACATTAGTCCGTAACTATTGGTCACACTGGGATCTGCCGTGATTTCAAGTCCGACGAAGCGATAATGATGCGCTGAAGCCTGCGTTTTGAAACAAGGCAACCCGGACAGGTTGGTAGTAATAATTTTTGGCATTGCCGCTTGTTGGGTCGGATAACTTGGGTTGCCTGTGGCCGCCGTTGGAGCAATGCGCGTGCCCTGCACGGGCAAAAGGCTCATTTGCGAAGACGTGAGGATAATCCAGCCGTTGCCGACTTTTTTGGGCAAAGAAAAACTGCCCTGAAAAATCGCCCCTGCGTCCAGCACCAACACAGTGCCGGGGTTGGCGGCGTTGAGGGCGGCTTGCAGATCGCTGTAGTCTCGGCCAATGGGCCCTACCGTTAGGATGGTGTATCCACTGGTGTCAGGGAAGCAGGTTTCAATCGAGGCAGTGTTGGGGAGTGCTGGGGGTGTTTGGGCAAGGAGCTGGAGGCTGCAGAGCACAAAGGGGAGAAGGAGCGATGATTTTTTCATAAAGCGAATGTAAGCGCATGTTGGGCAATCGCGTAAAAATACCTGATTTAAAGGTCTGGCATCTTAATCATTACCTTTGACGAAAACGAAGGACAGACTGAGGGCCTGACAAATCCTTTTGCCGATACGAAACTTTGTTATTTTAAAGGCTTTCAAAACCGCATCGCCACCATATTTGCCGGAGCGCATATCAAGTCGGGCGACTATATGGAAGGTAAAGGAATCACCCATGTCAATATGCTGCGCACTATCGAGTCCATGTATGGCTTGGGCAAGGCAGGGGCGCAACAAGTTTTTGCTGCTGCTGGAGGTATAACGGATGATTATATAATTACGGATGTGTTTGAGGTGAAGAAGTAAAAGGCCTTAAAACCTGTCTACCCACATCCGCAAAAGTCCCTACTTTTGCCACCCTATGCTTCAAAACTGGCTAAAACCGCTCCCCACTTCCTTCTGCAAAAACGCCGTAGACGCGCTGCCCGCTTGGTCTTTTGGCAAACACGCCCTACTCCACCGCGGCGAAATGCCGGATTTGAAAAAAGTCCGCGCCGCTATCATTGGCGTGGGCGACAAAGAGGCCAACTTGATACGCGAACAACTTTATCGCTGCTCTTTCCCCTTTCCCAAAGGCTCGGTGGCGGATTTGGGCAACCTTCGCAAAGCAGATGCTGCGCTGCTCATCCCGGTGCTGTACGAACTGCTGAGTGGCAAGGTATTACCCATTGTCATTGCCGGGAAAGACGATCTCGCCCGGGCACAATTTCTTGCTTATCAGGAGGCCAAAGCCTTGGTAAACATGGCCGTAGTGGACGAGACCTTCCGCGCCGATGGCGTGTATGCGCCGCTGTTCAAACCGCGCCACCCACAATTGTTCCATTTTGGGCTGGTCGGATTTCAAGTCCACCAAACGCCCTCAGAGGCTATCGATTTTTTGACCAAAAGCCATTTTGACCTGGTTAGGCTGGGCAAATCCCGAGCAAATATTGAAGAAACTGAACCCGTATTGCGCGATGCGGATTTGCTGAGTTTCCACCTGGGCGCTTTGAAACAATCCGAAGCCCCCGGCGTGGCTAATCCCTCGCCTTCTGGATATTTTGCAGAGGAAGCCTGCCAGCTTTGCCGCTATGCCGGCATGAGCGACAAACTCACTTCTTTTGGACTTTACGGCTACCAACCGGAGGCCGACCGTGACGGTTTAACCGCCCAAACCTCCGCCCAAATGCTCTGGTACCTGCTCGAAGGCCTGTTCAGCCGGAAAGGCGATTACCCCGCCTCCACCAACGGACTAACGGAATATGTGGTGGATTTCAGGAAACTCAATCACCAGCTCACTTTCTGGAAAAGCATCAAAAGCGGTCGCTGGTGGATGCAAGTCCCAGTGGCTACCAAGCGCAAGCACGAGCGGCATCGGCTGGTACCTTGTTCGTACCAGGATTATCAATCTGCCTGCCGCGAAGAATTGCCAGAGCGGCTGGTGCAGGCGCTCGAGCGGTTCTAGCACCAGCCCTACACTTCCATGAGCGTTATCGCTTGCGTGGGACAGCGCGGGATTGCATCTTCCACTTTATTCACATATTTGCAATGATCTCAGAGCCAAACTCCGAGCATTTCAATTTGGTAGCGCC
>JANMME010001065.1:0-7861 GCA_031373015.1 Saprospiraceae bacterium | reverse complement strand
ACCGAGGAGTTGTGGTTGCGTTATCAATGGAGAAAATCGCGCATCACAGTGGGGCAGCAATCTATTCAAACTCCGTTTATCAATTATCAGGACGGGCGCATGCGGCCTACCGCCGAATCCGGCGTCTGGGTTGAAATAAACCAATTGAAAAACACCAAAATTGAAGGCGGCTGGCTCTGGAAAATATCGCCCAGAAGCACCGTGGAATGGTTCGGTGTCGGCGAATCCATTGGCTTGTATCCCAAGGGATTAAACCCCGATGGCACAGGCAGTGGCTATCCCGAAAATTTGGAAAGCAAGGGCATCGGGCTCTTGGGCATTACGCGGCAGTGGGGCAAACGCACCAAAGTGCAAGTCTGGGATCAATACGTGGAAAACATCTTCAACACGGCTTACGCCCAGGCAGATTACACCCATCCACTCCCAAAAGGACATACGTTGTTGTTGGGCTTACAGATGACCCATCAGGACGCTTTAGCTCACGGCGGCAACGAGGAAGCCTCCAAAACATATTTTCAAAAAGGGGGGCAATCCAACGCCATTAGTGTACAAACCGGTTGGCAACGCGGTCCATGGCAGGCATTGGCGGCCTACACCCGGGTCACCGCCGACGGGCGTTTTCTTTCGCCCCGCGAATGGGGGCGTGAGCCTTTCTACACCTTCATGTCTCGCGAACGGGTAGAGGGAAGTGGCGATTCACACTCCATCACGGGTCGCGTGAACTGGCTGAATGAAAACAAAAAACTGCGTTTGGAAGCCGCTTATGGCCGTTTTTACTTGCCTGACGTAAAGAATGCCGCACTCAACAAATACGCGTTTCCATCTTTCCAGCAGTTCAATTTGGATGTTAGATACGCTTTTGGCGGCAAGTTTGAAGGCTTGAGGGTGCAATTCCTGTATGTCTGGAAAGGCCGACTGGGGGATGTTTATGGCAAGGATAAGTATGTCATCAATCGGGTAGATATGTCGCACTACAACCTCATTTTCAATTATATTTACTAAGGAACTTCCTCGTGATAAATGTCACGCAGGCTAAGTGACCAAGGTCAGCACCTTTGTTGATAAAATTCATCGTCTCAAAATGGAATTACTCTCAAAACCTTGGCCATGGTGGGCCGCAGGCATCATCATCGGCCTTATTGTGCCAGCGTTGCTGATCTTGGGCAACAAGCACTTCGGGCTTTCGGCGAACTTGCGCCATGCCTGTGCGGCTTGTTTTCCGGCCAACGTCAAGTTTTTTAAATACGAGTGGAAAAAAGAGGTGTGGAACTTCTTTTTCGTCGGAGGCATCATCGGCGGGGCCATCATCGCTTCCACTTTGCTGGCAAACCCGGAACCTGTGAAAGTAGCCCCTGCGTTGGCCGCCGAACTTCAAGGGTACGGCATTGCTGATTACAGTGGCATGGTGCCGTCGCAACTGGTTTCCTGGGAAAGCCTTTTTTCGCTGCGCGGCTTTATTATGTTGGTTTTTGGCGGTTTTTTGGTGGGTTTCGGCTCTCGCTATGCTGGGGGATGCACCAGTGGGCACTCAATCATGGGCCTGTCGAACCTTCAGTGGCCGTCCTTGGTGGCCACCATTTTTTTTATGGTCGGGGGATTCGTCATGGCGAATTTGATTCTGCCGCACATCTTAATGCTTTAAAAAGAATGCTGACGCTTCTGGTTCTTCTTTTCTTCTTCTTCAGAAACCTGCACAAGGAAAATGTCTAACATAAAAGGATTCCACTCACCCTCAGCTGAAGAGATTGCTGCGGCGACCAATACCGACTTTGAAGTGCGCTCGCTCGATACCATGTGCGTGAACGAGTCGCTGTTGCAACACCCTTGGTGGTACAACCTTAAATATGCGGCGGTGGGGCTCATTTTCGGTATTGCTTTCGTGAAAGCCGAGATCGTTTCCTGGTTTCGCATACAGGAAATGTTCCGCTTACAGTCGTTCCACATGTATGGTGTGATCGGCACGGGCGTGGTGCTCGGCGCCCTCTCGGTTTGGCTCATTAAAAGATTCAATATCAAAACGATATACGGAGAACAGATTGAGTTTCACGACAAAAAGTTCAATCGCGGACAGATATTTGGCGGCACCATCTTCGGCCTTGGCTGGGCCATGACAGGGGCTTGCCCCGGACCTTTATTTGCCCAAATAGGTAGCGGCGCATTTGTCATCGCAGCCACTTTGTTGAGCGCTATTGCCGGCACTTGGCTGTACGGGTATTTCCGCGAAAAGTTACCTCACTGAGACGAGATGTCGCCCGGCATGAACGGCTGGCTGGCGGCTGGAAATCAAACCTCTAAAAAATTAGTTCATCAAAATAAAATCTGATTATTATGACAAAGAACATGGGTTCCGCTGACCGTATCATTCGGTTGATCATTGCTGCTATTGCTGTATTTCTCTATTACAACGGGACACTAACGGGCACGATGGGAATTGTGGCGATGGTTGTTGCAGCCATTTTCGTGGTGACTAGTTTCGTGAGTTTTTGTCCGCTTTATAGATTGTTGGGATTGTCTACGCGCTCGGCTGCTTAAAAATATGAGTCATCCCGAATTTTGAGTTTAATACGTCCCGCTGGGATGTTTAAAAAATTTGGGATGACTCATTTTTGCCAAACAAAAGCCGGGGTACCGCCCCTCAAAAAAGGACACTTTTTGACGGTTTATTCTTTCTCTACCGCCACAAAATCAAAGATTTCCACATCAAACAACCCCCTATCCGTCATTTTTAACTTTGGAATGACAGGCAAGGCAAGGAAGGAGAGCGACATAAACGGTGCGCGTAGCCCACAGCCCAGTTCGGATTTCACCCATCCATCCAGCCGGGAATAATCTTTGGCCAATTGCCAGCCGTCGCTTTGGCTCATCAGCCCGGCGATGGGCAAAGGAAGCGTGCGCACATCACCCAAACCATCCGTTGCGGCAATGCCGCCTTTAGATGCAATGACGGCGTTTACCGCTGCCGCAAGCGCCTCGTCGGAAGTGCCTACTGCCACGATGTTGTGAGAGTCGTGGGCCACGCTGCTGGCCAGGGCGCCACGCTTCAATCCAAAGCCCCGCACGAATCCTAAGGCTGGTTTTGCATGGGGCGCATAGCGGTTTAGCACAGCGATATAGAGCAGGTCTTGCGATAGGTCAGGAAGGAGTTGCCCGTCCATTTTATGAACTAAAGCCTCGTCTTCACCTGTCACGATTTCGCCGTCGAAGACTTTGATGACGCGGCAGTTGGTGGAACTTTCCGAAAATTCTAAACTTTCGGGAAGTTTAGTTCTTACTTGAAAATCAACCGCTTGTCGCAGTTTTGCTAAAAATTGGTTGGGCGCATCCACCGACAACCTCGGAAGCAATGTCACACCATTTTCCGCCACCTTTTCCCCATCTATCCAAGTCTCCAAAACTTTGAAATCGCGCAAATCAGCCACCCGCACAAAATCCGCCGGATCGCCTTCGCGCAATAGCCCAACTGGCAAACGGTAATGCTCCACCGGATGAATACAAGCCGCCCGAAGTGTATCGAACAATTCGCAGCCATGCGCTAAAGCGCGTGAAACAAGTTGGTTGATATGACCTTGCACCAGATCGTCCGGGTGTTTGTCGTCCGAGCAGAACATGACCTGCTGGGGGAATGCTTGAAGCAAGGGCCAGAGCGCTTCGAAATTCCGCGCCGCGCTCCCTTCCCGGATAAGTATTTTCACGCCGAGTTGGGCTTTTTCCCGGCCTTCCTCGTAAGTAAAGCACTCATGATCCGTCGTGATCCCCGCAGCGAAATAGCGCCGGGCATCTTCCCCACGCAAGCCGGGCGCATGACCATCTACGGGTTTTTCAATGCGTTGCGCAGCGGCAATTTTTGCCAGCACTTCCGGGTCGCCGTGCAGCACGCCGGGGAAGTTCATCATTTCGGAGAGGTAGCCGATGGCCGGGTTTTGAAGGAGTTTTTCCACGTCGGCAGCGTTTAAAATTGCTCCCGCCGTTTCAAAAGAAGTGGCCGGAACACAAGAAGGCGCGCCAAAGCAAAACTTCAGGGGCGAACGCGCCGCATCGTCGAGCATAAACGCAACGCCCTCATTGCCAAGCACATTGGCGATCTCGTGCGGATCAGACACGGTGGCGACGGTGCCATGCACCACTGCCATACGCGCGAATTCCGTAGGCGGCAACATGCTGCTCTCGATGTGTACGTGGGCGTCAACGAAGCCAGGGAGGATAAACCCGGAATTTTCAGGTACGCTGGCGATTTCCCGGATTTGGCGGATTCGCCCGCCGTCTAGCGTGACTTCGGCGGGGTAGATGCGGCGTTGGTGGAGGTCTACGAGATGTGCGGAAAGGGTCATCTTTTGTTTGTTGATGTAAAAGAAGTGATACTTTTTTAAAAAGAACTGCTTCAATATGCCTAATTTCGTTTTTCAATAACAATTATCCGTAAATTTGGCCGTCAAACACCCACCTTCAAAATGCTGCTTTTTGATGAAAACGGTTTTTTAATACCCTTTGAACCAATCAAAACTGACTTGGAATCTTTCAAAGAAACTTTTGTGACAAACTCCCATCGAGAAAAACTATTTGAAGAATATTTGATCTTTTTGCACTCCTTGAAGGAGTTGGGGCTTGATAAATTTTTTCAATGGGTCAACGGTAGCTTTGTCACAAAAAAGACTTTTCCAAACGATATAGATGTGGTTACTTTTTTGGACTACCGAAATCTACCTCTGATGGAAGAAAAGTTATCTTCAAGACTATTTAAGACCAATACTTTAGATTGCTATTTTGTCATTTCTTATCCAGAAGAACATCGGTCACACAATTTGTATAAAATGGATTACGCTGAATGGAAATTTCTGTTTTCCACAACTCGCCGAGATCTGAAAACAGGAAAAACAGGGAAAAAAGGCTTTATCCAAATTGATTTTTGAAAATGGAATCTGCTCAAAACAATTTTGATTATTCATTTGAAGCCATCCAGGATGTTCTTCAGCGCATTGGGCGCATTAACAATCTTATCCGGCTTCACGAAGATCAGGGTGGCAGAGATGATCTTTCTTTGAAAAGCTGGTTGAAAATGAAAAAGCAGCTTTCTTCCGAACTTGCCAATTTACTCAAAGATTTCAATATAGAAATCTCCATTAGAGCGAAGGCCGCTTAACTCCTTGTTTTTACCACTCCACTTCCAGCCCATCATAAGCCAGCCTCACATTCGCTGGCAGGGTAGGATTCACATCTGCCGCCCGTCCCATCTGGTGGCTGATGTGCATGAGCCAAGCGCGTTCTGGCGCAAGTTTTTCCACAAAAGCGAGGCTCTCTTCCAGGTTCATGTGCGTGGGGTGCTTATGGTGGTGCAAAGCCGTGACAATCAGGTATTTCAAACCTTCCAGTTTCATTAATTCTGTATCAGAAATCGTTTTGACGTCCGTCAAATAAGCCAAATCTCCGATTCGGAAACCCAAAATGGGCAAGCGCCCGTGCATCACTTCAAGCGACTGGATTGCGATCTTGCCAAATTGAAGGCTTGAGTCTTTGTCAATCGGCACCAACTCGATGCGCGGCAGCCCCGGAATGTGTTCGGTAAAAACATACTCGAACCTCCGGCGCACCTCGGTGGCCACCCGGGGCAAGGTGTACACGGCCATCGCTTCGCCCGAACGGTGGTTGAAGGGGCGGATATCGTCCAGTCCGATTACGTGGTCGTTGTGCTCGTGCGTGAGCAGGATAGCGTCTAGGTGCTTGACGCCATAGCGGAGCATCTGTTGCCGGAAATCCGGCCCAGCGTCAATGAGCACATTCGTATGGCCATCGGTCACCAGGGCAGACGAGCGAAGGCGATTGTCTAAAGGATCGGAAGACCTGCACACCAGGCAGTCGCAACCGATGACGGGGACACCCTGGGAAGTGCCGGTGCCTAAAAGAATGATTTTCACGGGGCGAAGGTAAAATGGTTTGTGTGCTTTCGGGAGGCTTGGGGTATGTTTACTAAACCTTCAAGGTTTAGTAAACATAAAGCCGCGACACATTCCCCGCCGTCGTTGTTGTAATTTTGCCGCGCTATGCAATACTACTTCTCTTTATTCAACTCACGGCATTCATCGCCCATCGTTGTACTTATCACTTATCACTTATCACTTATCACTCTCCTCTGCTCCTGTGCGCGCCAGGGCGCTCCCACGGGCGGCCCCAAAGACACCAAGCCCCCGGGAATAGACACCCTTGCGAGCACGCCCAATTTCTCCACCCACTTTGACAAAAAGCGCATCGAACTAAAGTTTGATGAATGGGTGGTGCTCTCCGATGCTGCCACGCAAATCGTGATATCGCCGCCGCTCGCCAAGCGCCCTGAAGTGGTGTTGAAAGGTAAAACAGTGGTCGTCAATTTTGACAAAAATGAAGTACTGCACCCCAATACCACCTACACCGTAAACTTTGGTACGGCAGTCAAAGACCTCCACGAGGGCAATCCGGCCAAAGACCTCCGCTTCGTTTTTTCTACGGGCGATTTTATTGACAGCCTGTTTTTTACGGGGGTAGTGGCAGATGCGTTTACCGGCGATCCGGTAGAAAACGTCTCCGTAATGCTTTACGAAAACGTCGCAGACAGTGCAGTGCGCAAAGAGCGGCCCTACTATTTTTCAAGGACCAACAAGCTGGGCCAGTACGAGTTTAGAAACCTTAAATCGGGCACTTTTCGCATCGTGGCGATTGAAGATGGGGATCAAAATCTTAAGTGGGACGGTGAAAACGAGCGCATTGCTTTCCGCGATTCCGCGCTGTTGGTGGAGGATTTGATGCGTGGGCTGGTCAATTTAAAACTGTTCAAAAACCAATCGAAATTTCGATTGGTTGGGCAAAATGCCAATCGCTACGGCCTCGTGAAATTGGGGTTCAACACTCCGCTAAAAACCTTCGAAACACAGACCATTGCGCCGGATGGATTGATAACTTTAACAGAAAAAACGCCCGATTCGCTGATGCTTTGGTACGACCTGCCAAATGTAGATACTGCATGGACCTTGCTTTTTTCAAGCTTCCCTTTGCGAAACCGGGACTCCGTAGCCCCAATCCCGCGATTCGATACCATAGTGATCAAAAAACTTTCTCGTGCCGAATTCCTGAAAAACCACCGTATAGGTTTTGGTGATGTCGCGCCGCCGCCGGCTGCCGTTGGAGGCCGCGCCAAATCAATCGCTGCGCCCCCCAAACCCCAATCGGTGAAGACCCTCTTTCAAGTCCCCTCTAAGCCAGCTACCTTACTGTTTAATTTCCCGATTGCGGCGTTCGACACTTCCCGCTGGCTGCTCACGGTGGACTCCAACCGCTTGAATACATTCAGCGTGATGCCCGATTCAGCCAGTCCACGGAGTCTCTCGGTTGCCTTGGATTGGAAGCAGGGCAAAACATACACAATCATGCTTTTGCCCGGCGCCCTCACCGTTTTTTGGGGAACGCCCTACGCCGAAACGCTGATCCGCAACTTTAATGTGCTTGCAGAAAAACAACTCGGCACCTTGTCTTTGACTTTGGAGAAAATTCGACCCGGTACAAGTTATGTCCTACAGCTCCTAAACGGAACCAATCTAGAAGAAGAAAGGCTGTTCACGGCAGAAACGGAGAGCAAAAAGTTGATTTTCAATCATTTGCAAGTGGCGGTTTACTCCGCGCGTTTGGTCGAAGACCTCAACGGAAATGGTCGCTGGGACACCGGAGATTTCAGCGCCCACCGCCAGCCAGAGCGTGTTTTCAACAAAAAACTAGATGCGCTTCGTGCCAACTGGGAGTTGGAAGTCACGTTTAGTACGGAGGCCGTCAGCGAGAGAAAGAAGAAGATTTGAGGGGTAAGCGTTTAGGGGTATGGGCCACGGATGGCACGGATTAGACA
>JANMME010001055.1:0-2974 GCA_031373015.1 Saprospiraceae bacterium | reverse complement strand
TCCGGTACATTCCTGCGGCTAAAGCCGCCGGTACATTCCTGCGGCTAAAGTCTCCGGTACATTCCTGCGGCTAAAGTCTCCGGTACATTCCTGCGGCTAAAGCCGCCGGTACTTACCCTTTCACCCTCAGCGCCAATTGCTGCGCATCCAGATCAATCTGTACCCGGTGCTTCACTTGTCGGCCACCGTGTTCCGAGGAGGTTTCCATGAATTCCAGCATAGCATCAATGACGGCGCTTTTCCCCGGTCGGCTCAGCCAAAGGCCCCGCTCGTCGGCATCCGGCTCAAAAGAATCTTCATCAAATACCCCGCTTTCGGCCAATTCGAGCGCCACCCGATCCGCCCAGGGACGATAGGGCTCGATAAAATCAAAGACAAGGGTAGGGTGGTCGCCGTGCCGGTCGGCATGCAGGACGCCGAGGTAAGGGTCGAGCCCGCTTTTGAGCAGGGAGAGGTGACAAGATGTGTAGAGCATCCCGTAGAGGTAGTTCAGCAGCGCGTTGAATGGGTCGTATGCCGGGCGTTTTTGGCGACCTTCGAACGTTGCGTCGGGCATACGGAACAAGGAGTCCGGCGGAAGATGCGCCAGATACTTGACCAGTTGCTGGAAATACACGCGGGAAGCGCTGCCTTCCTGCCCCCGGAAGGTTTCGGCCAGGCTAGTGATAGTCTGACTTGAAGTCAGACTATCACTAGCCTCCCGCAGTCGTTTTTCAAGAGAGGCCATCACCTTGTCGGCAAAGTGTATATCGCCGGGAAAATCGGGCGGTACATCCTCACGCTCAGCCAAACGACGAAGCAAAGCGCGTTGGTTTTCAACCTTTTGGGCCAGGGTTTCGGCTACCCAGTGCATTCCTTCCACAGAACGGCAGAAATCCGGCTGGTTTTTTCGCACCGTGGCGATGTTGCCGGGCCGTCCGCTGCTGATCTGCCCGAGGGGGAAGTGCGTTTGGGCATCGAGCAGCAGCACCGGGATGTCGTGCTCGATGGCCAGCAGCGTGGCATCTGTGCTCAGGCCGGTGCCCTTGGTGAGCAAAATGGCATTGACCGTTCTCGGCGCGAACAAATGGATTTCGCCGGATTGAAGCCGGATGCGGAACTGCCCGTTTTTGACGGAGAGAAAGGCGGCAAAGGAGTCGAGGTAGAGTTGCATGGGATATTGAGGTGACATCTCCGACGCAGGAGGAGGTGTCATCTCAATATCCCAAAATAATGCCAAACATAATGGTTTGAAAGATCCAATTAGGCTACAAGTATTGGAAAATCTAAATGAACCCCGCATCCGGACCGCCGCGAACGAAAAAAATGCCGTAGGCATGACATTGTGGTAACACATGGCAAAACCCGGATAATACATATCGAAACGGCGTAGCCGTGACATTATAAAATACCACGGCTACGCCGTTTCACCACATCCCAACATCCGTTGGGCTACCATAATGTCACGGCTACGCCGTTAAAAATACATTGACCGCAAAAACGGATGGCTGTACTTTTATGTTTTTAATGGAGAACAAATCCGCACCTTTCCAAAACCAGCATTAAATCATGCTGCAACTTTTCTTCAAATCATCCGAAATTACCCAAAAAACATGGGGAATCGCATTCCAAAGGATTGTTTCTATTGTCCACTCCTTTCCACTAAAACTCATTCGTATTGAGTCATACGATGGTTACAGCCGGGAATTGGATAAGGATCACTTCGATTTGTGCGTGGAAAAAGATACTCCAAATGAACACCTCTCCTTTTATGGGGATTGGACAAGTTATACCAGTGGCACGACCATCAAATTTTCCAGACATTGGGATCACCATCAAAAATATAATTTGAGCGGTGAAGCAGTGGATAAACACAAACCAATCACCTGGTATCCGCATATCCCTTTTAAAGACGATGGGGCCCTGCCTCCTGCGAATGGCGCTTCGACCGCATTCGGTTATATTGATACTCGGGGCGCACTATACGAATATGCCATCATCGCCATTTGCAAACCCAACAGAAGCAGAAAAGTATGATCTGTCTGCGCTATTGAATGGGCTGCTTCAGAAATTTGTGCTTTGGACACCTCAACAAAGGGAAGAACTAGAGCACTTTTATACCAACAAGCAGGCTCTGGAAACTGGCAGTGAAGACCTGTGGGGTTCTTTGATGCGGATTGCCGGATATCGGGTAGATATATGCCCGATTTATGCAAGCTACGATGAGTTGTTTGAAGCATTTATGTACCATGACCCCAAAAACGGGAAGGTCTTCAAACAAATCATGGACGAATGGATGGAGAAAAATGCAGGTGTTTTTGAGGATTTCAAACAAAAACTCGCAGACATAGCCGGGAAAGGCCGCCATTCGCTCTTGGATACCGCCGATGACGATGAAAACGAGGAGGAATACGATGTCCTGCAAGACAATCTGATTATGCAATATCCCAAGCACGAGCAGTTTTTTATGGCAAAAGCGATGGCTGCCAACCCGGCTTACTTTAAACTGGAAGAATGCATTGAAGCGTTGAGAAAAATCCTTAGGGATACGGTCCATGACCCCAATAAATCAGAAGAGGCGCTAAAAGTCCAATCGGCATCAAGTGCCGAAAAGAAAGCGCGCATCAGAGACCGTATCAAAGATTTGCGCATGATCCTTTGCATTTGCCCGAATTTAGAGCAGTGGATTCTGGAAGAAGAAGACCAAGGTGTGCTGTTATTTCTCCGTTTTCTGTTAGACATGAAAATCTACGACCGCAACCTTGCCTACGCCCGCTATCGGATATTGTGGGATAAGAAGTATTGGGACTGCTGGAGAAAAGGGGGTTGACGCTTATCCGGTCAGTTCATGGTTGTGCCAGTACGGTATGTCGAGAGCATGAAGAACAAAACGTAATGGGGCGATTACTGCGCCTGCGATAGACAGAGTTCGCCTAAAAGTGGCTGATGTTACAACTCATGCCGTAGCATAGCCCGTGTAAGCGCGATCCTCGGC
>JANMME010001008.1:0-7646 GCA_031373015.1 Saprospiraceae bacterium | reverse complement strand
TTCGGGATGACTCATGTTTACAGGAGAATCAAACCAATACTTCTGGTACAAACTGTTTGTAGTCGCCAGCTTGCATCTTGTCACGCACGGCAGAGAATGCGTCGAGGGTGATTTGGATATCCTCTTCAGTATGCTCTGAGGTAGGGATAAGCCGCAGGATTAACATGCCTTTCGGGATGACCGGATAGCCAACCATAGAACAGAACACGCCGTACTTGTCACGCAAATCCTTCACCAAAGCCATGGCCTCTTCCACCTCGCCGTACATGTACACCGGTGTCACGCAGGTGTTGGTGTCGCCGATATCAAAGCCGCGTTCTTTTAGCCCGCCTTGGAGGAGGCTTACATTATGCCAAAGCTTTTCTCGAAGTTCGGGATGATCGCGTAGCAGTTCAAAACGCTTCAAAAGCCCTTCTACCAGCGGCATAGGCAATGATTTAGCAAAGATTTGGCTGCGCATGTTGTACTTCAGAAACTGGATAATCTCAGGTTGTGCAGCGATAAAGCCGCCAATGAGCGCCATACTTTTGGCAAAGGTGCTGAAGTAGATGTCTACGTCTTCCGTCACATTTTGTTCCTCTGCGGTGCCTGCGCCGGTTTTTCCGAGCATCCCGAAACCATGCGCGTCGTCAATAAAAAGCCGGAAGCCGTATTTTTCCTTCAGGGTGCATATCTCGCGCAGTTTGCCTTGGTCGCCGCGCATCCCGAACACGCCTTCGGTGATGACGAGGATACCGCCGCCACTTTCGTCGGTGAGGCGTTTGGCACGGGCGAGGCATTTTTCCAAGCTTGCCACATCGTTGTGTGTGAAGGCGAAACGTTTGCCGATATGCATGCGCAGCGCGTCTACAATACAGGCATGGCTTTCGGCATCGTACACCACCACGTCGTGGCGGGTGAGGAGTGCGTCAATGGCGGAGAGCACACCTTGGTAGCCGTAATTCACCAACAAGCCGGCGGGTTTGCCGACATAGTTGGCGAGTTGGGTTTCGAGTTTTTGGTGCAGTCGCGTGTCACCGCTCATCATTCGGGCACCCATTGGATAGGCCAAGCCCCAGCGGGCAGCGGCCTCAGCGTCAGTTTTGCGCACTTCGGGGTGATTGGCGAGGCCGAGGTAGTTGTTGATGCTCCAGCAGACCATCTCTTTTCCCTGAAAAGTCATGCGGTTGCCGAGTTCGCCCTCTAGCTGGGGGAACATATAGTAGCCTTCTGACACATCGGCATACTTGCCCAAGGGGCCTGCTTGATTGTAAATCCGATCGAATAAATCCACCTGTCAGTAGTTTATGAGTTATGAGTGAGAAGTGACGAGTTTTTATACATGAGTCGTCATCCTGAATTTTGAGTTTAGTGTGTCCTAGAAGGACCGAATCCATTCACCTCACTCCGCAGCACCCCAAAAATCACTTCATCGTGGTATGCCTCATTGATCAGCACATTTTCCCGGAGATGAGCTTCGCGTTGCATTCCTGCTTTTTCCATCATCCGTTGTGAGGCGAGGTTAAGGCCGTCAGTACAGGCAAAAATTCGATGTGTTTCAGTGTCGCGAAATATGGCTTCGATAACGGCACGCAATGCTTCAGAGCCATAACCCTTGCCTTGATATTCGGTTCTGACCCGGAAACCGACCTCAAGCATCCGCCGTTTTACATCATGGTACGACATGGAAATAAGGCCAATGACTTTTTGCTCTGATTTCACGACTATTGCCCATTCCCGCCAATTTTGAATGTCAGGGAATAGGTCAGATTTTAGCAAGCGCATCAGTGATTCATCCGACTCTTCCCGTGTTTTGGGTGGGTGTAGTTCATATTTTAACAGCTCCGGGTCGCTCTCCAATAAGAAAAAATCGTCGGCGTCTGCCCAAGAAAAAGGCCTGATAATGAGGCGTGAGGTCTCTTCATTCATGTACCGTTTCAACTTCCTCTTCCAAAAAGCCTTGCTGAATCATCCATTTGTCGCTGAAAAACTTGGTGACATACTTAGAGCCGTGGTCTGAAAAGAGCAGCACCACCACATCGTCTTCTGTCAATTCGTTCTGGACTTGTTCAAGGGCTTGCAGGGCCGCGCCGCTTGAATAGCCGACCATTATCCCTTCCATACGGGCAAGTTCGCGGGCGCGGAGGGCACTGTCTTTGTCCGTCACTTTCACAAAACGGTCAATGAGATCAAAGTCCATATTGGCCGGGATAATATTTTTGCCCGTGCCTTCAATGCGGTAAGGATAAATTTCCTTTTCGTCGTATACGCCGGTCTCGTGGTATTTCTGTAGTACCGAACCGTAGGCATCTACGCCTATGATTTTGAGATCAGGGTTTTGCTCGCGGAGGTAGCGGCCGGCCCCGCATACAGTGCCACCCGTGCTGGTGCTTCCGATGAGGTAAGTGACACGCCCACCTGTTTGTTCCCAAATTTCGGGCCCGGTGCTGAGGTAATGCGCTTCGCCATTTTCCGGGTTATAGTTCTGGTTGATATAGTACGCCCCCGGGATATCTTTAGCCAACTGTTCTGCGCGGCGGTAGTAGGATTCGGGGTCGTTGGGCTTGACCTCCTGTGGGCAGAGGTGCACCTCCGCCCCCATTGCTTTGAGGTTGTTGAGCTTGTCTTCGCTTATTTTACTTGTTACGGTAAGCACACATTTGTAGCCCTTTATGGCAGCCACCATTGCAAGGCTGAAGCCTGTGTTGCCGCTGGTAGCATCTACCACCGTGCCGCCAGGCTTTAGTTTGCCAAGACGTTCGGCACGCTCTATCATGTGCAGGGCAATGCGGTCCTTTGCGCTCAAACCAGGGTTGAAGGCTTCTACTTTGGCGTACACAGTAGCAGGGATGTGCAGCACGATGTTGTTCAGACGGATGAGCGGGGTCTTGCCAATTGTCTCAAGGATGTTGTTGAAAACCATGCGCCAAAGACGTTTTTAGAGATGAAAGACAGTGAAATCAACGGCAAAAGTAGGCAGAAAACCCCTTAAAGAGGCAGCTCTTTTTGATAAAGTAAATTTAACAAAAAATTTCATTGCAAATATTTGGTATGCCGCAACAGGTTTCTACCTTCGTGCGCCTTTCACAGAACAATCATTTGATTCTGCAAAGGATGACTAAATCGTTTCACTTTAATCGTCACACACACTATGCTCGTTTTATTGACTGCTGTAGTCAGCATTGCGCTCGTACGCTTTTATCCGCAGGTGCTGGGCTACTTTTCCTCCATCCTTGACCGGCGTTGACGAAGCGCCCCGTTTTTAATCCTTGACCGATTTGGTTCTTCAAAAAATTAGAAAGGCTGACCGCTCCACGGTCAGCTTTTTTTGTTTAAAAAATTTTGTTGAAAGCGGATTTTGCTGCCTTAGTTTGCAGTCAATTCAACGGACTCCTACATGCGTGACCTCTCGAAATTGCTCGAATTAATCGCTTCCTATTCCAAAGAAAATCGTTTCCCGGCCTTGCCGCTTGAACTCTACGAGCCCTGCAACTACATCCTGACGCTGGGCGGGAAGCGCCTGCGCCCAGCCTTGGCGCTCATGGGGCACGAACTTTTCCGTGATAACGTGGAAACGGCCCTTCCAGCGGCTTGGGCGATCGAGATTTTCCACAATTTCTCGCTGATGCACGACGATATCATGGATGCAGCCCCCTTGCGCCGCGGCGAGCCTACCGTACACCACAAATGGAATACGACCACCGCCATCCTTAGCGGAGATGTGATGTTGATTTATGCCTACCGGTTTTTGGCGCGTTGTGGCGACGCGGATACAGTGCTGCGATTGCTAAATATTTTCAATCGCGTGGCCACAGAAGTGTGCGAAGGCCAGCAAATGGACCTGAATTTCGAAACCCGTTCTGCGGTGAGCATCCCGGAATATTTGAGCATGATAGAACTGAAAACAGCTGTATTGCTAGGTGCTGCGCTCGAAATGGGGGCAGTATGCGCCGATGCTCCGGCAAAGGATGCTAAAAACCTTTACGAATTCGGCCGACTGGCTGGTATTGCCTTTCAAATCCAGGACGATTTGTTGGATACTTATGGCGACCCGATCAAGTTTGGGAAGCAAGTGGGTGGCGATATTTTGCAAAACAAAAAGACGCTGCTCGTGCTGAAGACTTTGGAGACTGCACCTGAATTGGATTGCCGCGAATTGCGCCAATGGATGCAAACGGGCTCAGAAAATCCCATTGAAAAAATCACAGCCGTGCGTGCCATCTTCGACCGAAACGCCATCCCCGAACTTGTTTCAAACGAAAAAAAGCGTTTTCAGCAAGAGGCTTTCCTGCACCTGGCATCTGTGGAGGTGCCAGAAAATCGGAAGGAAATTTTGAGAAAAACGGTGGCGGATTTGTTGGAGCGGGATAGTTGAAAAGAGAGGGCGCTAAGGCCAATGGCACACGGATGACACAGATTAGACACGGATTTGAACAGATTTTTCCTAATTGAATATAAATCCGTTCAAATCCGTGTCTCATCTGTGTCATCCGTGTGCTATACCTTCAATCCTCATTGATGTTAAAATTGTAGTTCCAGTCCTCTCCTTCAAAGCCTTTTCCAAAAGCGCCCTTGAGGAGTTCCTCATATTTTTGGCGCAGGGCTTCGGATTGTTTTTTCTGGTTGACTTTCAATTCTTTAGCACTTAGTTTTAGGGAGAAATTATCCGCGTTATTAATAAGGCCATCACGCAAAAGTTCTTGTTTGATCAAATCTTGTGCGGCTTTGCTTTTAGCTTCCCAAACCTTGTTTTGAGCCTGCCATTTTTGTTGGCCTTCTTGCCATATCTTTTGTTTGCGCTCCCAGTTTTGCTGCTCTTTTTGCCAGTTTTTTTGTTGTTTTTCCCATTCTTTCTGGTTTTCTTTCCATTCTTTTTCAACCCGTTTCCGATCCTGCTCGAAGTTGCGGCGGTGGTTTTCCGTTGCCTTCCTGTATTCTTCCCTTGCTTGTGCCATCTCCTCGTTTATTTTTTCTCGTTGTTCTGGAGAAATCCCAGCATTCGAATCAAAATCCCCTTCCCCAAAACTAAAACCATTGCCTTCAGCGCCATCAAAGGAAAAGTACTGCCCGTCTTTCCCAAGGTGTAGACCTGGGATGTCAACAGATTCCCCTTTTTTCACTTTTTTGCCGTCTATCCACACCTCTCCGTCTTTGACTACTACTTCGGTTTCATTCCCATGGCTATCCAATTTAATGATGGTATTCCCGTCATCATCTTTGTCTGTCGCAATGCTGATGCCGCTGCCAAACGAAGCCAGAGGTGGGAATGGAACACCGAATCCTGGTCCATCAAAGCGGGAGAAATCTGGCGGTTCCGGGGCCTCAGGTGCTTCGGGAGCTTCGGGGGCTTCCGGGGGCTCGGGTGCCTCGGGGCTATCCCATTCAATACCACTTGAGCCTTGCCCAAAAGCAGTAAAAGGAGGAGGGGTAACGTCTCCTGTCAATTCCTCAATAAGTTCCTTGTGTTGATCAAATTCTGACGCGGGGATCTCTTTTCCGTCAATATTCAATCGGGTTAATTCGCCATCTTTGTACTCGGCCTCTACCTTTTGGTCGTCATCTTCGCGGGTAATTTTCTGGGTGCTTTTTGGTTTGGGCAGACTATCGCCAGCCATTTGGTTTTCATCCTGCTGGCCACCAAAAATAGCGGCAGGAATGTCAGCGATTTGGGCGAATGCCGCCTCGATGGACGGCACGGAATTGGCTCTAAGGCCCACCAGGGCCAATAATGCGAGCAGTATGACAGTTGCTGTGATCTTTTCCATAACTTGATGTTGTTGTTGTGGTGCTTGGTTTAAGATGCGCCGCACCCGATCCAGAAGCGGGCGACGGCGTTTGCCGCTCAGGGCAAGCGCAAGGGCAGGTGAAGGAGTGGCCATTTCCTGTACCTGCACGAGTGCACGAGCAAAAGCGAGCGGGTTGCCAGTGGCGGTCAGCGCGGCATCGTCGCATGCGTTTTCGCGCTCGCGGCGGATCAGCTGCGAAACCCACCACACGGCAGGGTGGTAATAAAAAAGGCTTTCAACAAAGGCTTGTAGGAGATTAAAAATCCAATCGCGCCGAGCGATGTGCGCCAACTCATGTGCAAGCACAGCTTCCACTTCGGCAGGCGAAAGTTGATTCACAAAACCGACAGGCAACAGGATCGCTGGCTTCAACCAACCAATGGTGAGTGGCATGTGTACCCAAACAGATTCAAAAAGGTCAACTGCTCGCGACACACCCATTTGACGGCCAAGAGCAAGCGTTTTTTCTTGCCAAACGGCTTCCAGCGCATTCAAGCCGCGTGTCCGCAAGCGATGTACCTGCCAAAGACCACCCCCCAATCGCAACAGGAAAAAAACAAAACCAATGAGCCAAGCGGCTACGATCAATGCATGGTTTGCCTCCAACCATTGAGAAAAGGATTCGCTAAGCGTGCTATCAAGTAATTGATGCCCAATAATAAGCGAGCCTCCAGCAGGCGTTCCTGTTGAAAATGTGGTTGTTGTTGCGTGTTCAGCGACACTTGGCTCAAACTTCCAAAAGAACGTGCCGATGGCTGCAACAAACACAGCGACCAGGGCTCCATAAGCTGCCCAATAGCGTTGCCGTGCCGTTTGCAACCGGGGCAACAAAATGAGCAACAAGAGGGCTGCCACCGCAGCTTGCCAAAGCGAGTGTGCGAGCACCCAACCGAGGGCGCGAAGAAGGGAGTCGGGCATTGTTGTCATGGACTATTTCTCTTGTTCGATTTTGGCGATGAGTGCTTTTATCTCGTCGAGCTCTTCGGCGCTGGCTTCGTGGTTGCCAAGCGCCTGCATGACGAGTCGAGCGGTGCTGCCTCGAAAGGCGCTGTCTACAAACTGTTGGAGCAGTAGGCCCTGTGTGTCGCTTTCGCGCACGACAGCCGTGTAAGCATGCGTGCGTCCTTCCTCCACTCGGGAGACCAAGCCTTTTTCAAACATTATCTGCATCAGTTTTAGGGTCGTCGTATAGCCGGCAGATTCTCTGGCCGATTGGCTGTTTCTCCGCTGCTCGTTGAGCCGGTCGTTCACGGTGCGCACGGTGCTAGGGCCTTGCTCCCAGAGGAAGTGCAGTATTTCGAGTTCGGAATCGGTAGGCTTGGCAATGATCATATATATTAAGTATTTGTGGATGCGGTGATTTGTGGATTTGGTGATTTGTGGATGCGGTGATTTGAACGCAAAGATTCTACGAACTATTTCGTAGTTGCAAATTTTTCTACGAATATTTTCGTAGATGCAATAAATTCCTTACAAATAAGAAGAAAAAACGAGGCTAACATGTTGAAATAGAGCGAGTTAAAAATTTTTCAAAAAAATAAAAAAATCTGGCAGCGTCTGGATATTCCCATGCGTTATCAAGTCGTCTTTAGCTGTGCTAGAGAAATGCTTTAGTTTTTAATCACTAAACCGACAATACTTAGCCATGACTGCAACTTTCACGTACACCCTGGTTCTGGCCGCGATCTACGCAGGCCGAAAAATTTATGCACTGAGAGCCCCAACAACCGCCTAACCAAGTTTTTCACCACGCACAAAAACGCCCCGCCGGGTACGAACTCGGCGGGGCGTTGTGTTGTAGGGGGTTCTGCAAAAAGGTCTGATTTGAAATTGCTCGCCGTAGATTATTTTAATTCACCGCAGAGGCGCGGAGGCGCATAG
>JANMME010000996.1:0-2008 GCA_031373015.1 Saprospiraceae bacterium | reverse complement strand
GCATTGAAAGTTTCTGACATCCTTATGCAACCCCAGCCGCGAAACCGCTGCCTTTGAGAACAAAAAAACACGCACTAATTTCTTGTACGCTTATTCCCCCGCCTCGTGCTTCCCTTCGCACGGGGCTTTTTTTTGTTGAGCTTGGTGAGGTAGGTAGGTTCGATTGGGTGGGTTTCCCTAAAGTGAGAACATAATCTCACATTGAGGAAGCATCTTGCGAATTCGGTTTAGCTCGCCTTGATTAAGCGGATTGCCTATCAAGTAAAGCGTTTTGAGGTTCTTCAAATTCCCTAAATCAGGCGGCAATTGCCTCAGTTGATTGCGGCCAAGTTCAAGCAAGGTCAGGTTTTTTATATTCCCTATCTCTGCTGGTAATTGGGTCAGTTGATTATTGAAAAGATGAAGTGAGATCAGGTTTTGCAATTTTCCCAACTCTGGTGGCAACTGTATCAGTTGGTTGCTGAAAACCTGAAGCGCTCTCAAATTTTCCAAATCCCCCAATTCTGATGGCAATTGCTCCAACTGATTTCTGGAAAGGCCCAGAAAAATCAGATTTTTCAAATTCCCAATCTCTGGCGGTAACTGTTTCAATTGGTTTCCAGCGAGCATCAGAATCTTAAGTTGAGTGTGCCGAAAAACGTCCTGCGGCAAGCTATCCAGATCGCGGTTACGCAAGTCTAAAGCCAAGGTCGTTTCCTTCATTTCGGTGATATCATAAGCCAAGGGGTATTCTTTTCCCAACGTGTCAATCACAAACTCGATCTGCTTTCTGTTATCATCCAAGCGTTTTACCCATGCAAAGCCCGTGTAATCGAAGGGCATGGCCTCCATGTATTTAAAATCAATTTTGGTTTTCAGGTTTTTGTCAATAAACCCATACTGTCCATTTTCATAAGCCAAGCCAAAACGGTCCTGATAAAAATAAATCTTGGCAAGCACCGCATTGGCCTTGTTTTCAGCCGCTTCGGCTTTTGCTGTCGCTTCCTCAGCTCTCTGCAAGGCAGCCTCTGCTTTTCTCTGCAACCGCCTAGCCATAGCAGCGCTTTTATCAGCTTTTTCGCGCTCGCCATCCACAGCGCGGAGCACATCGGCTGTTTTTTTATCCAACACTTGATGTTCTGCTTCCGAACAACCACGGGCGGCGCGGTATTTTTCAAAGGCGTCCTTGTAGTTGCCTTTTTTCAAAAAAGCATCGCCCTCTGCGATGATGCGGGCGTAGGCTGCGCCACAGGGGGTTTGGCCCGCAAGACCAGCGGGCGAAGTAATAAAGAGGACTACGCTGAGCAAAAAGGGTATGGAGTATCGCTTCATGTTTATGGTTGTAAAGTTACTATCCGTGTCTTTTCTTGCTTACCTGAATAACCAAGCTTGGGAATTGGGCCTAGATCAAACGACATTGGGACGCTTATACGCGTTAATTTGTTGAATATGAGCGGTAGATGTGTACATACCATTGGGTCCGAAATTACTGATTTACGACAAATTCATTGCCCGCATTGCGCTTTCCACCTTTGCTCTATCATGTCAATATCAGCATTAAATTTGGTGTGGCGCGGCAACAAACTCATGAGCGTATCAAGCCCATGCCGTGCCAGTGCACACTCCCCAGCCAGCAGGAAATTCTCGGTGAATTGCACTTGTCTGCTCATAAAAATCTCCTCTTTGTCCTTCTCGGCGGCTTTGCGCTGGTCCTCTTTTCGGTCCACTTCCCGCAGCCGTTCCTCTGCCAGATCCCGGGAATTGTCCGCATCCCAATACTGCCAGGCCGCAATGAGCAGTCCCAACACGGCTACAAAGGAAAGCGCATTGGCGCGTTGGCGTCTGCGCCGTTCTTTGGCGGCTTGGGCTTCGGCTTCAAGGGCGCGGCGCTCGTTTTCTACATGCTCCTCCTCGGCACGGCGGGTTTCGCGGGCCTGAACGACGGGCTTCACCAAGGTGTCGTGGCTGAGTTCGTAATTCCAGCCACCGAGCGAGTTCACTTCGCGACGCACAAGGAGCTCGGCGCCGA
>JANMME010000870.1:0-3677 GCA_031373015.1 Saprospiraceae bacterium | reverse complement strand
TGAACTTGTCCAAATATTCTTGCTGCGTCAGTTGAACGTTTTTGAGTTTTTCCTGCAAGGCGTTCTTTTCTTTGATGAAACCCTCTCGGAGCGCTTTGTCCGAGATGCCGTAGTATTCCTTCTTAGCGGCGTCCAATTGGCCAGCCTTTGCCAAGATGATGTCTTTGCTCAGGTTTTCCGCAGTGCCCATTTTGAGCACCTGCAATTCCTTTTCGTTGACGATTGCGTAGCCTTTTTTGGCAATTTCTTGGAAAAAGATGAGGTCGCCGGGCTTTTTGCCAGAAAAGGCGAGGCGGAATTTGCCCGATTGGTCGGAGCTGGCAGGCAAAGCGTCGGAGAAGATGACCTGGACGGTGGGGAGCGGCGTTTTATTGGAGTTTTGTTCGCGGACTAGGCCGGTTTGGGTTTGGGCGGATAAAGGGATGGCGTGGAAGCAAAGGAGTAGGGCGAACACGCCTACGCCCCTTCCTACGCTCCCACCTACGCCAAGGCTTCGGCAGGTAAAAAGGCTTCGGCAGGTGAAAAGGCTTCGGCAGGTGAAAACGAGGGAAGCAATTGCCTTTTTCATGTTTTCTATCTTATTTTCGTGAAAGGAGTTCCAAATCTTTAGCCGCCATAGCTTTCTGCGCCTCATCCGCCTGCGGGTGTCCAATAATCAAAGGATAAAGCGGTAAGGCTTTTTCAACCAACCCGTTCTTTTTATAAAAATCGGCACATTCCTGCAAAATAGCCAGGTTGCTCGGGTCAAGCAGAAGCAGTTGGTCATAGAAGGGTTCAGCATCAGCATTCTGGCCTTTTAAGACATAGATTTGGGCTTGCTGAAGCATTGCCTGAATGTCTTCTTGAATGCCTTTTTCGTTTTCGGCTTTGTCTGCAGCGATTATATCTTTTGCCTGATCAATTCGCGTCCTTTCATGAATATGCCCATTGGAGCGGCCCAACAGATCAGCGTCTTCCAACTTTTTTATGGCTTCGTCAATCATTCCAGCCTTGAACAGTTCAAGAGCCTCTTTGTACACGGCACTGACGTCGTCAAAGTTCACTTTTGCAAACTTTTCAGCGAGCGCATCCAGAGACTTCCTTTGGTTGTCATACTGGTCTTGCAGTTCCTCAAACCTGTCCAAATATTCCTGTTGCGAGATTTCTTCATTTTGGATTTGTCGCTGCAATTCTTGCCTTCTTCTGTTAAAACCCGCCAACAAGGCTTTGTCCGAAACCGCGTAATATTCCTTTTTGGCGGCATCTACTGTACCCGCCCTGGCCAAAATAATATCTAACCCCAATTGCTCTGTGCTGCTGATTTTGAGCACTTGCAATTCTTTTTCATTGACGAGTTCATAGCCTGCTTTCCGTATTTCGGTCAGGAAAATCAAATCCCCAGGCTTTTTGCCAGAGAATACCAGCCGGAATTTGCCCGATTGGTCGGAAGAAGCAGGTAAAGCATCGGAGAAAATAACCTGTACGCTAGCGAGGGGCTTTTTGCCGGAGTTTTGTTCGCGCACCAGGCCATATTGGATGGCGGAGGGGGTTTGTGCGGGAAGCAGGATTCCTAGAAAGGAAAAGACGAGGAGTACGAGGGTGCTTTTCATGGTGTGGGTAATTGTACCGGCGGCTTTAGCCGCAGGATGCTATAACGGCGAAATTTGGGGGCTTGACCTGGCTGTACCGGCGGCTTTAGCCGCAGGATGCTATAACGAGGGATTTGGGAACTGAATCTAGTGTTCTTGCGGCTAAAGCCGCCAGTACAGTGTTCTTGCGGCTAAAGCCGCCAGTACGGTGCTCTTGCGGCTAAAGCCGCCAGTACGGTGCTCCTGCGGCTAAAGCCGCCGGTACAGCTAGATCAACTGCAATATGATCGAGACCTCTTCATTTTTCACTACCGGGCTGGTGTGGTCCCAAGGCACAAACCCTTGTAAGAACGCCTCGATGCGCTGCTCTTTTCGTTGCTTGACAAAGGGTATGGACAGCGAAAATACCCCGGCAGCATCAGTGGTGTCGGACAAATCCTGCACCCGGACCTTCACCCCGGCAAGGGGATTCCCTTGCCCGTCTTTCACCGTTCCGAAAATACGTGCATAACTGTCGTCGCGGCGTATGGGCAGGGTGAGATGATTGCCGGAGAGCGCAAAAGATGTATCTATTTTTACAAAACCCGGGGCTTCGAAACGCAACTTGACCATTTCGTCCCGAAAATTGGCCGGAATGCCCTTAAAATTGGCGTCTTCCTGTTCCTGACGGATGGGCAAGGTTTTGGATTCGTCGCCGTATTGCAGGGTGGCAGTCGCGCCCTCAAAAGGCAACTGTGGATTGGGAGTCTGATTGTCGAGCGCTACATTCAGGGAGAGTGGCTGTTGCATTTGCTGATAGCGAAACCAAAAAAACGTCCCGCCAATGGCCAACAAGGGTACAAAAAGATAGAGAAATAGCCGCAAACGACGACTCGTGTCGCTCTCCGTGTGAATGGTTCGGTCGCCGATTTCAACGTTCCCGCCTGCGGTGATGGTGGAGCCGATGACTACGTTTTTGCTGTTGACAATGGAAATGGCGCGTTCCATTTCTTCGCGCAAGATATTGACCGGGTGACTTGAAGTCACCCGGTCAATATCTTGGCTAGTGAGGGGATGACTTGAAGTCATCCCCTCACTTAGCCCGGCACTCGCTTCGATTTCCCGCAGCAATTCGAGTAAGCCCCCACGAATCTGATTTTGCGTCAAATTCGCCTCGGCGTGGCTGACCATACCGAGGCGGATTTGCTTCCGAATGTCGTGAAAACGGGCGGATTGTAGCAGGGTTTCATCCAATTTGGGACTGTTTTCCAGCAGTGCGCGGAGTTGCAATAGGGCAGCAGCCAAATCGTCGCGGGCAATAAGGTCTCGGATGTTGGAGAGGAAAGTTTTGGTATCCATATAGGCTCTGAGCTGAGTTGGGGTTGTGCAAAAAGTCCTCATTGAAAATTTACTGCGGAATTATATTTTGATTTCCATAAAATCCTATAAGGTTTTTAAAACCTTATAGGATTCAATTGGCCAAACACAAAACATTATTTTTTGCAAAAATTCGCGAAAAACCTTTTTGCACAACCACAAGTGATTAGTTTTTCGATGCCAAGTTATGGCAGATAAACAAGATAGAAAACTCGGTTTTTTTGCTTATTTTTGAACGATCAAATCCACACACCCAATGAATTCTTCCAAGTCCCCTACCCTACCAGTGCCCAACTCGTTCAGCGGGGTTTTCTTTGTCACCCTGCGGATGCGGGATGCATTGCCTGCAAGTTTTGGACAAAACCTGGGGCTTCAATATTATTCCAAACAGGTCGAATTAGCCCATCGCCCCGACCGGACACTAAAACTTCAGCAAGCCCGCAAACGGCTTTTTGCCCGCTTTGACGAGGCCCTGGATTTGGAAAAATACGGCCATCCTCGCCTCCGCGAGCCCGTGCTGGCACAAATCGTAGCCAATGAAATTCAACGCCGCGATGGCTCAGATTATACATTAATGGCCTTCGCTATCATGCCCAACCACGTTCATATTTTGTTCGATTTGCGGACTGTGCTGACGGAAGACCCAGCCTTGGATGATCTCGAAAGTTTTTGCTTCAACCCGCTGCGAGACATCGTAGGAGGTATTCAAAGTGGCACAGAAATCTCGTTAAAAAAAGCGTTGCGGCGTTTGGG
>JANMME010000437.1:0-2698 GCA_031373015.1 Saprospiraceae bacterium | reverse complement strand
GGAAAGTACAAAAGCCTCCCCCTCTTATTTCGGTGGTATCAGCGGTGCCGGCAGTTTCGGTGTTCTTAAGACGCAACGTAAATCGCAAATCCATATTGAACCCTTCCACTCCCCTTGCGTTATCCCGTCGCCGTACCTTGCGGCTTCTGAAACGAATCCATGGCAACTTTTTCCATTAACCTCAAAGACGGCTCCGTCGAAACGCCCAAACCCCTCATCGTGGGCATTGATTTGGGCACCACCAACAGCCTTGTGGCATTTATCAAAGACGGTCAGCCGTATTGCGTGAAAGGGGAAGATGGCCGCAGCACCCTCGTACCAAGCGTGGTGCATTTTGCTGAAAATGGCGATGTCATCGTCGGCGACGCGGCCAAGGAAAAATTGATCACCGACCCTGCCAACACCATTTTCTCGGTCAAGCGGCTCATGGGCAAGTCGTTCCGAGATGTGCAGGAAAATCGCGATTTTTTTGGCTACCAAATCATTGACGACGACACCGATTCACTGGTAAAAATTCGGGTCAAAGACCGATTCTACAGCCCGGTTGAACTAAGCGCCTTGATTCTCAAGGAATTGAAAACCCGTGTCGAGGTTGAACTAGGGCAATCCATCGAAAAAGCAGTCATCACCGTCCCCGCCTATTTCAACGACAACCAGCGCCAGGCAACCCGAGACGCTGGCAAACTTGCCGGTCTTGATGTGTTGCGTATTGTAAACGAACCTACGGCTGCGGCCCTCGCTGCTCCACAAAGCGTTGAAGGATCTGTTGCCGTATATGACTTAGGCGGAGGCACTTTTGACATTTCCATTTTACAAATTCAAGACGGCATTTACGAGGTGCTGTCCACCAACGGCGACACCTTCCTGGGCGGCGACGATTTTGACCGCGCCATCGTGGAGTTCTTTTTGGAACAATTGGGCCGAAGCCGGGAAGATTTGACCGCTGACCCTAATTTCGGACAAGCCATTCGCTTGCTCGCAGAACGCGCAAAAAAGGAACTTTCTCAGGCTGATATGTTCGAAACCCAACTTCCCGAAAGTTTCAAACTTTCGGGAAGTTCGTTCCAGGATGAGAATCTGCGCATTACCAGAGCGGAGTTTGAAACGCTCATCGAACCATTCATAAATCGCACCCTGGATTGCTGCCGCAATGTGCTCCGCGATGCCAAACTTTCAAAAGAACAAATCGGCCAAATCGTGCTAGTGGGCGGAAGTACCCGCGTCCCCTTGGTAAAAAAACGAGTATCAGAATTTTTCAGAAGGCCCGTCTTCGACGATCTTAATCCTGATGAAATCGTAGCCCTCGGCGCAGCCATCCAGGCCGATGTACTGGCAGGCAACCAGCAAGATATTTTGCTGCTCGATATCACCCCGCTCTCCCTTGGCATTGAGACCGTTGGCGGCTTGATGGACGCCATCATTCCCCGCAATTCTAAGATCCCGACCAAAGCCGCACGGCAGTACACCACCAGTGTGGACGGACAGAAAAACCTGAAAATCAGCGTGTTCCAAGGCGAACGGGACTTGGTGGAGCACAACCGAAAGCTGGGCGAGTTTATTCTTAGCAACATCCCGCCTATGCCTGCTGGGCTGCCCAAAATTGACATCCAGTTCATCCTCAATGCCGATGGCATCCTCACCGTGCGTGCCCGCGAACTGCGCAGCAACCTCGAAACCCAAGTCGAAATACGCCCCACTTATGGCATTAGCGAGGAAGAAATGGCGCTTATGCTGATTGATAGCATTCAAAACGCCGAATCGGATATAGCCGCACGTGGCCTGCTCGAAGCCCGAAATGAAGCCAACAACATCCTGCTTTCCGGCGATAAATTCCTGGTTCAAAACGCCGCCATCCTCTCCGAAGAAGAACAAAGCAAAACCCGCGCCCTGCTCAACACGCTCCGCGAAACCGTTGCCGGCTCTGACAAAGACCTTATTCTTGGCGCCATGGAATCGCTTAACGAATACACCGCACCGCTCGCCCACCGCGCACTTGACGTAAATATCAAAGAGGCGATGCGGGGAAAGAAGATTTGATTTGTCGTCAGTAAGGGCTTATACTTGCTGGTCAAACCGCAGGATATTCGCCCATGCAAACACAAAATATTCCGACCCATCTGCTACAGGACCTCAGCCCGCTTCAATTTAAAATTGAACGGGTCAGCCACGTCAATCGCTACAACCCGCTCCGGGTACATCGGCACGACTATTTTGAGATTTTCATGTTCGAAGAAGGTGGCGGACATCATTTGGTTGACTTTGAGAAAGTGCCCATACAGCCCCGACAGGTACATTTTGTAACCCCCGGGCAAGTACACCAAATGCACCGTTCCAAAGATTCAAGGGGCTTTGTCCTGCTTTTTTCTGAAGAATTTTACCACTTCAACCGCGAACGAAACGATTTCCTTTTTCAGCTTCCTTTCTTTTATCAAAAAACTGGGGAGCCAACCATTCTGCTTTCAGTAAAAGAATTCGCAGACTGCCTGCAACTCGTTGAAAACATGATGGCTGTTTTTGCCAGCAACAGCAGCCAAAAAAAGTCCGTTTTGCAGTCTTATCTCAACATTTTTCTTTGCCAATGCCTCGAAAGTTACGAACGGCAAAGACCAGTGCCCGTACAAAAGTCGCCCGGATTAACACTGTTTCAACAATTTCAGATTGCTGTAGAAAAAAACTTCAGGTCTTTGCATGAAGTGGC
>JANMME010000853.1:0-4484 GCA_031373015.1 Saprospiraceae bacterium | reverse complement strand
TGTAATTTGAAAAGCAAACCAAAAAATCCGTGTCTCATCCGTGTCATCCGTGTTCCATCCCCTCTAAAACATAAACGGGCGACCTTTATTAAAAGGTCGCCCGTTATATTTTTCAACAGTCTATAAATCAATCTTCAACATCGTCATCGTCGTCCACAAACTTCGCAGCAGCAGGTTTTGCGGCTGCGCCTGCGGCAATTTTCTCTTTGATCTTCAGTTCTATTTCGTCGGCTTGCTCTGGGTTGTCGAGCAGGAATTGCTTGGCTGCATCGCGCCCTTGCGCGATTTTCGCGCCATTGTAGGCATACCAAGCGCCGCTTTTTTGGATGATGTCGTATTCCGAACCAAGGTCAATGATCTCGCCGGCTTTTGAAATGCCCTGGCCATAAACGATGTCGAAGGTGGCGACCCGGAAAGGTGGGGCCAACTTGTTTTTCACTACTTTCACTTTTACCTGATTGCCCACCAGGTTGCCGTCTTTGTCTTTGATGGCTGCGCCACTCTTTCGAATATCGAGGCGCACAGAAGCATAAAATTTCAAAGCGTTGCCGCCGGTGGTCGTTTCGGGGTTGCCAAACATGACCCCGATTTTTTCGCGCAACTGGTTGATAAAGATGCAGCAGCAGCCCGTGCGACCGATGTTGCCTGTCAGTTTGCGCATGGCCTGGCTCATGAGTCGGGCCTGGAGCCCCATTTTGGAGTCGCCCATTTCACCTTCAATTTCTGAGCGCGGCACCAGTGCCGCGACGGAGTCTATCACGAGGATATCTACCGCACCAGAGCGGATGAGGTTTTCGGCGATTTCGAGGGCTTGTTCGCCGTTGTCGGGCTGGCTGAAAAGAAGGTTGTTTACGTCCACGCCCAGCGCCTCGGCATAAAAGCGGTCGAAGGCGTGCTCGGCATCAATGATTGCCGCGATGCCGCCTTTTTTCTGGCATTCGGCAATGGCATGAATGGCGAGGGTGGTTTTTCCCGAAGACTCTGGCCCGTAGATTTCAACGATACGGCCTTTGGGCAGGCCATTGCAGCCCAGGGCGATGTCGAGGCCCAGCGAGCCGGTAGAAATGGATTCCACTTCCACGGCTTGTTTGTCGCCAAGGCGCATGATGGTGCCGCGTCCGTAGGTTTTGTCGAGGCGGTCAATCGTGGATTGGAGGGTTTTAAGGCGTTCTGCTTTGTCGTCTGCCATGCTGTTGTTTAGTTTATGGATGGTAGAATTTGGTGAATCAGGGGCTGTTTTTTGTTTGATTTTCAAGGAATTAGATTTTTATTTTTTATGAAACAAGCACCTTGTTTAGGTGCATTGCGGCACAAAAATAAACAAAATGTTTTTACGCAAAACATTTTGCGGTAAATTTTTCAAAAATTTTTTCGGGGCAAAATGATTCGCTACATCGTGGCTACCAAAATGTCACCGCTACGCGGTTTTGTAGGCCGACGGTTTCCAAAACGCATCTTACACTAAGGTACATAAATTTTTTAAGAAAACAAGCCCTTCGAAGAACCCGATGGTTTAATTTTTCATTTCTGCATCACATGGAGTTCGGGGAAATGCTTCCTCGTGGTACTCGGAGGTTACCCCGTTCGAGATCGCCACGGTAGGTACGCGCAAACCATAACGCCGGATCTCTTCTTCCGCAAAACGGCTCGGACAAATGACCAGATCGGCTTTGTTATAAAGCATTTTGAGCATAAATTGATACGTCAACCGCACCAGCCATTGAGATTTTATGCCCGCATTGTACAGCAGTTGTTCTGCCTGCACATGGAATGAAACAGCCAGAGGCTTGCCCAGTTCTCGGGCGATATTGGCCGCCTGGATACCCAAATAAAAGGGCATTTGAACGTGAACAATGTCGGCCTCCTGTATTGCTTTGCTGAGCGTTTTTCAGGGTGTTGAATCGGTTCAACTGAAAGAAGGCATCATACTCCTGATTGCCCATGCTTTTGACCTTCCATTGCTTTTGAATCAGGAGCAGGCCCTGGAGCGAGCGCTCCAAATCGCCATCGGCAAGCCATTGGGAGAGGTTTTGTTTTGCATCCATTGGGTAAGGTTTTAAAATCGCACGCTCAGTTCAGTGCGAACCCAGCGATGTGCGGGCGCTTAAACGGCGCTTGAAACCCTAGTACGATGTCCTCTTGGAGGATGCCTTTTTCCATCAGCATTTCGGCCACTACAAGGTCGGTACCATCGTATTGAAGCCAAACTTTGCCATCGGGCTTTACGTCCACATGGAGGAAGCAACCATAAGTGCGTTGATCTTCGCGCCATCCGTTGAAATAAAGGAGATAATGACCGTGCTCGTCGTCGGTAATCAGTTGGGTTTCGATGTTTTTCTTTTCTAAAGATTTTCCAGACGAGGCAATTTCAGTCGCAAGTTGGCGGATGATTTCTTTGTATTTTACTGATTTATCCATGAGTCAATAGTGTCATCTAATGGGTTGAAAACGATGATGTGGAGACTTTCTGCTTCGACCACTTCACGTACAAATGACTCATCAAAGAAGTTTTGATAAGTGTCGGTTGAAACGGCCAAAAACAGTTTTCGAGTTGGTTCAAACTTCTGCAAAGCGTACCAGTAGAATTTAAACTGACCGAGTGCTTCATAAAAATCATGGAGATGCGAAAGATTGAGAAAACTCTTTATCTCGACAGCAATTTTTTCGTCACCACGTTCCGCGCCAAGCAGTTGTTCTGCGCCTAAATCAATTTTCAGCTCCCTCTTTCCAGCAGGTACGAGAAGTGGATCATCAGTGATATTCCAGCCATCCTTTTCCAAGGCCCGGCGTACAGCATCATGGTAAAAATCTTTTCTAGCCATATTTTTCTTGCAAAATTAGTCCTTTTTCCGCACCATCGTCAAAATCGTCGCAATCGCCACCGTCTCCCCCGTTTCATCGTACACATCCACGAGCCACTTTACAATGCCCCTTGGAATAGCGGCTACACCCGCCCCCCCTGCCCCCCCTACAGGGGGATTGGGGGCAGTTTCTTGTTCGATTTTCTCCTTGACCGTCAATTTCACCCCGATCGTCATGCCCGGATAAACGGGTTTGGTGAACCGGCATTCGTCCAAGCCGTAGTTGAGCAGTACCGGGCCTTTTTTGGCGTCCACAAATAGCCCGGCAGCTTTTGAAAGCACAAAATAGCCGTGCGCCACACGGCCCGTAAACGGTGTGCCTTCGAGCGCGGTCACGTCCATGTGCGCGTAGAAATTGTCGCCGCTTACGTTGGCGAAGTTGTGGATGTCGGTCTCGGAAACGGTGTGTTTGGCTGTGATCAGTGTTTCGCCAACAAACAAATCCTCAAAATGCCTTTTGAAGGGGTGAACGAGGGTTTCCGTTTGCTGTCCACCCGTTTGGAATTGGTTGGTGACTGCTGTAATATCTGTCGGATGGCCCTGAATGGCCGTGCGCTGCATGAAATGCAACACACCGCGCATCCCGCCCATCTCCTCTCCCCCACCCGCCCGGCCCGGGCCGCCGTGTACGAGCGTTGCCAGGGGTGCACCATGCCCAGTGCTTTCCTTGGCCGAGCTACGATTGAGGATGTGGATGCGCCCATGGAATGCCCCGGCTTCGAGCACGTACTCGCGCATGATCTTGGGGTCGTGGGTGCAAATCGTGCTCACCAACGAACCCTTGCCCATATTTGCCAATTCAATGGCTTTTTCGAGGCTCGAATAGGGCATGAGGGTCGAAATCGGGCCAAAACACTCCGTCTCGTGGGTAAGTGTTTTGGAAAACGGTCGGTCGTTCAACAGTAAAATTGGAGGTAGGAACGCACCTTTTTCGCGTGAAGCGCCCAGGGTTTCAAATTGTTCCAAATCGCCAAAAGCGATGGGGGTTTCTTTTATCAGCATCTCCAAATGCTCGCGCACCCGGGCCACTTGCTGGCGGTTGATCAGGGCGCCCATGCGCACGCCTTCCACGGATGGGTCGCCAATGGTGGTCTGGCCTAAGGCTTTGGAAAGGGCTTTTTGAACGTCGTCAAGCAGGTTTCCCGGCACGATGATGCGCCGGATGGCCGTGCATTTTTGTCCGGCTTTGGTCACCATTTCGCGGCGGCATTCTTTGATAAAAATGTCGAACTCGGGCGTTCCCGGCACAGCGTCTTCGCCCAAAATAGCGGCATTCAAGGAATCGGCCTCCACCGTGAATGGCACGGAATTTTGCAAAATAGCGGGTGTGGTGCGGAGTTTCCGGCCTGTTTCAGCAGAACCGGTGAAGGTTACAATATCCTGACTGTCAACAAAATCGAGCAAGCCGCGCCCGGTGCCGACCAGAAGTTGCAGGGCGCCTTCGGGCAATATTTGGGACTCGATGATGTCGCGGAACATGGCTTCGGTGAGGAAGGAGGTTTGTTCCGAGGGCTTCACCACGGCCGGAACGCCCGCCATGAGGTTGCAAGCCACTTTTTCCAGCATGCCCCAAATGGGGAAATTGAAGGCGTTGATGTGCACCGCCACGCCGCGCTTGGGCGT
>JANMME010000784.1:0-1734 GCA_031373015.1 Saprospiraceae bacterium | reverse complement strand
CTCCCCTGGTTTTGATTTTTACTACTTCCTCGGCTCAGAAGGACTTATTTCAATTTCACTTTTGCCGCCACCGAAGCCTTATTCTTTTGTTGTTCTTCGTTGAATGGCTTGATGTTTATGGTCAGCGTGTGTCCGTTGTCGCTGATTTCACCCAGTTTGTTGTCCGTTTTTTTCACGGCACGGTCGGGGAAATGGTAGATCTGTTTGTAGCTCATATCGGCCAAGAACATTTTTACCATGTCCATACTTCCCGCTTCGCCTTCATCTCCGCCGCCGCCATTTTCCATCATGGCTTTTTTCATTTCCTCTCCAAGATCACCGGTCTTAAGCCTTTCGAAGCGCTTACCGTTGAAGCGGTACACCTCATCCACTTTAGCATCGTATTTGTCTTTGTTTATGATTTTTAGGGCACGGTTGAGGGACGCGATGTCGGCAAAATCAAAGGAGTAACCAAAGCTGAAAGTACTGGTGTCCTGGATTTCCACTACGCTGGTAATGCCTTCAACCCCTTTTAGCGTCGAAGCAACGCTGCTCATCTGTTCGCCTAAGCTTCCCATCGGATTTTCTGCGGGTGAAGCGGCTTCTGCAGGAGGCGTATAATCGCCCTCGCCCTGGATGGAGGTAGAGTCAGTGCCCATATTCATGGCCGCGCTGTCGCCGCTCATGCCTTTGAACATGTCCATCATGCCCTTCATTTCACTCATGTCGAGCGTCATTTTATAAGTGCCAGAACCATTATTGTGGAAAGTGGCTTCCTCAATGATGTGGAGGCAACCGGTTAGCGCAGTCATGCTTATGGTAAGCACTGCGAGAAATAGACTTTTCAAATTTTTCATTGAATGTGAAATAGTTATGAAATGGGGCAGAAAATTTTTCTGCCGAAAATTTTGGTAAATGATTTGCTTTTTGTAACTGTTTAGCATGGTTTAAAACCCGATACCGCCGATCCTCGGCTTCGCATATCAAGAAGCGTGTGTGTCATTTGACAAAACGTTTTTTCAAGCCAGCCATCACTTTTGAATGCGGGATGCCCTCTCCAGCCTCTAATTGCGAGATTGAAATTTCGATGCTCTTGCGCACATGAGCAGGCAAATCGGCATAGACGTCAGATTGAATGTTCATGCGAAACAAACGTTTGAAGATTTGAAGTAGGTTCAAAAACAATTTGGGAGGGCACGGTTGTTATTCAATCACAAACTCCCGTTCTACCTTTCCACCCGCCTTTTCCAGCGTAAAGGTATAAACACCTTTTTGCAGGTACAGTTTTCCGGTGTCGGCTTTCTCGATTTCTAGCAACTTTTTTGCGTCTTTCTGCGCGGCGTGAAGTGTCTCGCGGTATTTTTTCAGGGCGTCCTCTTTAAAATCAAGCCCATACATCCATTGGTTTAAGCCTTTGACACAATCCATTTGCCCACTGTTCAACACCAAGCCACTTTCTTTGTGTCTCAGCGCCCAGGATGCCTTACCTGCCGTTTTGACGAAGAACCAAACGGGCAATTCGGGGTCTTTCGCGTCTTTATATGGTTGTTTTTTGCCCCAATTTTTGGAGAACTTTTTCTTTTGTATTTCAAAAAGTTGAATTTCAGACAACAGGGTTTCGGCGTTCAATTTCTGGATGTTGGAAAGATCGGCCTTGAACATAGACCGCCCGTGGGTGCCGATGATCAAGGTTTGAGTTTTCCCTTGTATGACGAGGTCGTGTACAGGCACATCGGGAAATTCAGCGCTCAAGGT
>JANMME010000774.1:0-3819 GCA_031373015.1 Saprospiraceae bacterium | reverse complement strand
CACAAGGATTACTTGGGCTTATTTCAAGTGGTGGAATCCGACAATCGGCTCGCCATCATGGAAGGGAACCTTGTCCATATCGGCCAATATTTTTTGGTTTATAATGGCAGGAAAATCATACCGATAAAAGATGAATTTACGGATTGTATTTCAGTGAGCGAATGGGACCTTCGTGGACAATTGCGGAAATTTAGTTTGAAAAAAACGGCGGGCTACTTGGAGGTGAATGAGTTCCAGATTTGCAATACTTCCAAAGTTTTTTACCAGTGCATGCCTGAAAATTGGGGTACTGAACCAACCCGGGTAATTCAGATGGATAAGAATTAATCTATTGGGCATGATAAACCGCTGAGACGCAGAGGCGCAAAGCATTGATATCCAAATACTCCGCGTCTCTGCGCCTCTGCGGTTTATTCTTTGCTTGATCGCAAATTTTCACAAAAAACATAGCCATGAAAAATGAATTTCGACAGCACGCGCCCAGCAATACCGTTTACGGCATGGGTTTCATTGGCGCAGCCATCTATTACATTTCACACGCAACGGGGTTCTGGATGGGCGCCCTTGGATTATTAAAAGCGATCTTTTGGCCAGGTTTTCTGGTGTATGAGGCGTTGAAGGTATTGGGGGCATAATTTTCCTTAAATTTGGGGGACAGTCAAGTTACTGTCAAATAAATATAAAGGGTCGGAATTATTTAAGATAAATTTGTCTTAAATAAACACAGGTCTTACCTTTACACCGAAAAAAAAGCCTTCAGGAAATTCCAAAGATGAAGGCAGGTAGCACATTTACAATCAACAAATTATGACAATGTTCGAATCAGATATGATCAACCTGACACTGGCCCAAAAGCCGGTTACCATTGGAGAAATGGTCGTCGCCGACTATCGGAAAGCAGAAGTTTTTAGGAAATACGGCATGGATTATTGCTGCGGGGGGAAAAAACCCTTAGAAGAAGCCTGCCGAAAAAAAGGCCTCGACCCGCAAGCGGTACAAAAAGAGTTGGACGAGTTGGATTTGATGCCCAGCAAACCCCAGCAAGATTTCGAGCACTGGCCTTTGGACGAACTGGCAGACCACATCGTTGAGCACCACCATCGCTATGTGGCGGATGCATTGCCCATGTTGTATGAACTGACCGCCAAAGTGGCCCGAGTGCACGGCGAGCGGCATCCAGAACTGGTGAAAATTGCTCAGCATTTTAATGCCGTTGCTGAGGAACTTGAGATGCATATGCTCAAAGAAGAGCGCATCCTTTTCCCCTACATCCAGCAAATGGCCGTGGCCCAACGCGATGGAGCACCCATGCCCACGCCCGTTTTTGGGTCTGTTGAAAATCCTATCAAAATGATGGAAGCCGAGCACGAATCCGCCGGTGGAGGCTTAGAAGAGATCCGCCAATTAAGCAGCGATTACACGCCGCCTTTGGATGCCTGCACCTCGTACCAGGTGCTGTTTGCCAAGCTCAACGAATTCGAGCAAGACCTTCACCAGCACGTTCATTTAGAAAATAACCTCTTGTTCCCCAAAGCAATAGCGATGGAAAAGGATAGCTTTGCGGCATGAGCATCTGGTATTATATTTCGGTCTACCTGCACATCATTTTTGCCGCATTCTGGATCGGTGGGATGCTGTTTCTTCCGCTGGTGATACTGCCAGAGATCAAACAGCATCCCGACCGAATCGCCCTCCTGTACAAAACAGGCATGAAATTCCGGTTTTACGGATGGATCGCCTTGGTCGGTTTATTAACCACTGGCGTGCTGAACATGTACTTTCGGGGAATGCCCTTTAGCTGGGCCTTTTTTAGCCAAAGCGATTACGGCATTTTGGTCAGCTGGAAACTGCTGATCTTCACAGGAATATTGTTGGTAAGCGGAACGCACGATTTCCTTTTTGGCAGGAAAGCGTTGGAGGAATTGCAGGTGAGCGACAACCAGCATTTTAAGCTGATGGCTCGTTGGTCAGGGCGGATTAGTTTGTTGCTGGCGCTGGTGATGGCGTTTTTGGGGGTGGTTTTGTCGAGAGGGGGGAGCCTCGTGGGTTTTTGAAAATCTATGACACAAGTTCACATAGCACGATGAATAAGAAACGTGACTATTTTTTGACAGGATTGACAGGATGTACAGGATTTGTCGGCTTCGCCGACGCAGTAGCATGGATGTTTTTGGCAGATAATCAACTCAAATCATTGATCAGAGCAAGTCGGCGAAGCCGACCCATCCTGTTTATCCTGTACATCCTGTCAAAAAACACGCTTAGCGGGTAATTGAAAGATGTGTACCTACCGTAGGTCTTTGAAAACCTACGAAGTTTGGATCACGATTCTAAGCCAAATGGTCTTGGTCGCCCAGTCTTTTTCCTCGGGTATATCTGTCCGCCCAAACAAGCGTGTTTCCCCCGTTTCTCCGTCCAGTGAAAGGCCGGCCTGATGATAAAAGTCTGTATTCAATTCCTCGGTGCTGACGATTACTTTCATGTATTCATCCACTTCGGTAATGCCTTGGCTGATTTGCTTTTCCTCAATCTGCAAGGGAATCGTGCGAAAGGATTGCCCCCTGACGATTTCCTGTACCCAAATCTCCTGACCAGCATCCAGCAAAGCCTTGGGCAACAACTGGTTAGTGATGCTAAAATCGCTGCCGAGGTACAAAATACTTACCCAAAGTGCACGAGACCCAGTATTGGATAATTTTAGTTGAAAAGCAGGTTTCAGGTCTTTTTGAAAGTAGGAAAACGCGACCGGATTGGCCCGCCAATCCACGCCTGCTACCGGCACATCATTGTCCATCTCATGGTCTTTTCTGGCTTCTTTCAATTGAAGCAATTCAAGGCTGATCTCTGCATCACGGATACTCGTTTCGGAGTTGGAAAGAGTAAGTAACTGATGCCAGTTGGCGACCTTTTCCAATTTTCGTAGAAAGGTTTTTGCTGTGGTCTCGTCAAATCCCAGCGCGGTTTGGAAAAGCGGTCTTGCGTCGTTGATTCGGCTCAGGAAAAACGAGTTGTCGAGCGCATGAATGAGGTAGTCGGCATTGGTGTCGGAATCTTGAAGTTGAACCTGCGCGGAATCTTTCCCATGGATGAGGCGGCTGAGCAGTTCCACGCCTTGCGGGTCACTTCCAGGAGCAAAGGCAAGATTTAATTTCGGCCTCGCCATTTGCCAGATGGTAGCAATATATGAGCGTTTGGTATCAAATCCGTCCATCCCGTTCACTTTCGAGCGGTCGGGCAGCACACTTTCTACCATAACTTGATATCCGTTCTCCTTGATTTCCAGCAATGTAGGAGATTGAACCGTACCAGCCGAAATGCCATGCAAGGCGCCCACATTCAGCACCCAGCCCAATTCTTTGTCCCAGGAAACCAGGTAGGAAGGGCGTTCCGAATCCACGTGACTAAAAAGGAACCCCCGGTTTCTGTCTTCCGTATGCGTGGCATCCAGCTGCGCCGATTGGTCGCGCACCGCATTTTTGATGCGCGGGTTGACGCGGTTCAGCAGATTGGCATAAGAGATCAACGGTCCGTTTAGGTTCAATGCTTCTATCAGGCAATACGTGAAAATGCCCCGAGGCTGTCCCCCTGCGGTTACTTCTTTGGCCAGTTCGGAGTCGCGTGCAGCGGCCAAATGTACCCGCCGGCCCAAAGGCGGACTCAATTGCCCGGATTTAGTTTTTTGGTAGTGCTCAATGCCAAGAAAATGCTCCATCGGCAAGGCGGGGCCTACATCACGCAGGTTTCTGCTGCTCAAAATTTCCTCGTCAATGTCTCGCATTCTGCCCGAGTGACAGCAATCCATAATGGTGATAAAGGGCA
>JANMME010000744.1:0-2631 GCA_031373015.1 Saprospiraceae bacterium | reverse complement strand
TGGAACGTTAAACAAATTTTATTCGCTAGTGCTACAAAGATATACCCCCTCTGGGGATTTTTACACAACCCCAACGGAAACGGCGACTATTCGCTGTTTAAAAACAAAGGTTTTGAAGCCACAAAAAATGTTAAGTGCGTGAAACTATGAAATACAGAAAGTTTTATGTACTTTTGAAAGTAAAATTTGACACTGAATTATGGATAAGATTTTTGAGGTCTTTTCTAATCGGGAAATCGCCCTGATTATATGGATATTTTTGATTCTGGCTTTGTGTACTTTAAACAAACAAGTTAGAAGTTCGCTCTTCGCTTTAATAAAGTTGATTTTTGCCACACCTGTTCTCTTGATAGTTAACTTGTTGGTCTTGGATTACACCTTGTTTGTCATTGATTTTTTGCAAAGAACCCAATTTTGGGACGAATCTTTAATTAAAGATACCGTATTTTGGACATTGGGTGCTGGGTTTGTTTTGATGTACAATTCAGCAAACACTAATGAAGCAGGGCATTTTAAAAAGGTTCTGTTCGATGTGATAAAGTGGACAGTCACATTAGAATTTATTGTCAATTTTTACACATTTGGTTTGTTAACTGAAATCATACTTTTGCCAATATTAGTTTTCATAGGGTTGATTCAAGCGTATTCTGAATTATACCCCAAATATAAAAAGGTTGAGACAATTTTCAAAACAATAAACGGCTTCATTGGACTTTCCATATTGTCCTATGCAACTTACAAGACATTTAATCAATCCGAAGCACTGCTCACTGTTGCAAATCTAAAAAGTTTTGGTCTTCCAATTATTTTAACCATCCTGTTCCTCCCTTTTATTTATTGCCTTGCTCTCTATACTCACTATGAGGCACTTTTTGTTAGGCTTCCATGTTTAATACGCGATACTGAATATAGGAAAGCAATTAAGCGGCAAATTATTTGGGTTGCCAATTTCGATTTAACCAAATTGCTGAAAATATCTGGCAGGATTGCGAAGCAAATTCTCGTTGATGAAAGTCATTCGCTCAATGATATTAGAAAAATCAGCAAATAATTTTGCGGCTAATATTTATGTCGTTTTTTAGATTTGCGGCATATTTTCCGCCTCGCATGATCTTCTCCCACGGCATTTGGTCTCCACTTTAGCGAGTAACCAAGCTAGTGTACCGCTCCTGTTTCCATTAGTATCAAAACCAGCGTTGGGAAACCAGAATTGACACATTGACTGTCGGTCAACCTTGGAATTCAAAATAATAAGGGCAGTGCAAAAGGGAAGAAAATCAACCGAATCCCTTGACATTCAACAAACATGCATACTTTTGCACCGTCCTTAGGGGCAATTACCTTTCATTTTTTCAATTTTTTTAGTATGCAAAAAGGAACTGTCAAGTTCTTCAACGAAACCAAAGGCTTTGGTTTCGTGGTCAACTCAGCCACCGGCGAGGAAGTTTTCGTTCACGTCAGCGGATTGATTGACAAAGTCCGGGAGGGCGACACCGTCACTTTCGAGACAAAAGAGGGCAAAAAAGGCTTGAACGCAGTCAATGTACAACTCGCTTGAGCGATTCAGCCTTCTTCATCGCTGTCTACAAGAGGCGTATCAGAGATATAGGCCTCTTGGAACATGGGGGAGCTAAGTTCAAAATCGGGGTCCCATTTCCACAAGCCCTGTTCGTATTCACGGGTCATAAGGGCAATATTGTCCAGATGGTATTTGCGCTGCAAGCGCGGGAATTGATACCGCGACCACAATGAATCTTCATCAAAAGGCACTGCTGTGGCGATGCTTTCGCGCAGCGCGAACAGGTAAGCTTGTGCCTCTGTGCGGCGTTGCAGCCAGTCGTTAATGTTCAACGCCGGATCGCCATGGCCCGGCACCATGCGGGTAAACCAGTTGCGGTCGTGGATTCGAGGGAGCTTTTCCAGGGTCTGTTCGTAATCCACACTGCTGTGGTAAATGAACGGGAACTCGCAGTTGCACAAATAATCGCCGGCAATGCAAAGGCCTAGTTGCCACACGATTACCATCATACTGTCTGCCGTGTGGCCTGGAGTGAGGTAAAATGACATTTTTGTGTTCCCGTAGCGGTATTGCACTCCATCCCGGAACACCAGAAAATCTCCCTTTGGATAGACAATAGGGTAGGGGCGCTGGATGTAATATTGTTCGTCAAATTCAAGACATTTCTCCACACAAAGTTGGTGCTCAGGGTTTTCGGACATGGCCTTCGACATAAAGACTTTGTCGGCTTTGAACGCGCCATAACCGATGATGTGGTCAAAATCAGAGTGCGTGAATAGCAGGAAAACGTGCCGATCGCCGCGAATACTCTCCACATACTGGCGGATGGCCTCCACCTCATCGGGCAGCCAGGCCGGATCAAACACCAGCACGACATCCTCTGTGCAAACCACTGTGGAATTGGTTTGGAAGAGTGCGCTTTGAAAAATCGTGACTTGAGGGTCACGATAAATGATTTTATGCATAATTCAGGTCTCTTGATTTGCAAAGATACCAGTTATTGTACCACCACGCTAAAAGTCTCCTGTCGGTCTTCGGCCTGAATATTCAGTTGGTACAGGCCTTTTGGCAAGTGCAGATTTTCAAACGCAACACTCGTCAACCCTTGTTTT
>JANMME010000732.1:0-5156 GCA_031373015.1 Saprospiraceae bacterium | reverse complement strand
ATATGGACAAGTTGAATTGATTCCAAGGTCCTTCACGAAATTGAAAAAGGCTTTCAGCGATGTGCTGGAAGCCTTTTCTTTTTCGGTGTTGGTTATTGATGGAACGCGGATGACACGGATTAGACACAGATTTTGAGGATTGATCTTAAAAATCCGTGTCTAATCCGTGTCATCCGTGGCCCATCTTATCCTTTATCGGTCAAAAGTCAATATCGTCACCTCCACCCGCTGGTTTCTTTTCCTTCCTTCTGGCGTTGTGTTTGGTTCAACGGGTTTTGTCCAGCCATAGCCTTTAAACTGAACGCGGTCTGCCGACACACCTTTTGAAATCAGCCAGTCGGCTACCGATTTGGCGCGACTCGTGGAGAGTTCAAGTGCTCTGGCTTCGTTGGGATATAAAAGGTTGTTGGTATGTCCTCCTATCTCCACGCTGATATCCGTATTGTTTTTGAGCATGTAGTAAAGCTCTTCCAAGCCTTTTTCGCTGCTTCCTAAGTCAAAGGTGTATTCATTGGCTTTGAAATACACATCGAGGCGAAAGGATCTGCCACGCTTGGGTTTAGGGGCTTCAGGTGTAGGAGCGATAGGGGCGGGCTTGGTTTCAGTGCTGGACGTCGGTTTTTCAGGCCCTTTCCTGGTGAGTACTGGCTTCTTTTTAGCATCCGGCATTTTTTCTGGCCCACAGGTTACTTGTTTGATGGGGGAAGCATTGTCTACCAGCACATTGCCGTTAAGGCAAAGGGGCTCCATGGGGTTGAAGGGGTCATTTGCACCAAAATAAGCCTCAATGATTATGTGAGACCAACTGCCTTTTGTTGGGCTTAAAGTAAAGTCGTAGTTAATCCACCGCGTGTGTTTGATCACCGCGGTTTGGTCCAACAATTCTCCTTTGCCGCAATATCCATTCCCTCCCCAAATAAGAATTCGCACATAGTTGGAATAGTTGACCAGCTCTTTTGAGGTGGAAGGCTGGGAGGCACTACCGCTTTTATAAGTATCAGAACGGCATAGACTGAGGCTAAACTCGTAGCACTGATTTATTTCTAGCGGGCGGCTGAGCCTTTGGCCTACACTTTCCCAAGTTTTGTTGTCACGCACCACCATACCCAAATAAGTATTCCCGTGTTTGGGTAGGGTAGTTACGTCCCATCCGCCAGGTTGGGTATCTGGGGGACTATCTTTCATTTGTCCGCAATCATACCAACCAGTTGGAGTGTGGCTCCTTTCTGGTATATCTTCAAACGAGGGGTTGGCTAGATAAATCTGGGTGCCCACCTGAGCCCAAGCGCTGAGTGGAAGCGCGAGCAAGAGGGCTGCCCGAATAATTTTTGATTCAAGAAACATAGCAGTAACTGTTTTGATTAAAGTTTGCGCATACAGGTCGGCAAAGCGTGTGCCATTTGCAAGGCGGTTGACAAATCCGACGCTGTTTTTGCTTAAAACCTCGCTCTAACGCCCAAGCTCTCGTTTTAATATCCCTTTTCGATGAAAAGCACGTTAAAACGCCCGACTGCTCAATGTGGGCGGTCGGGCGTATAATTTGGGATATTAAGAAATTGGGATATTAAGATACTGGACGGGTAGGCATAATATCTCAATTTCCAAATTTCCCAATTTCTCTACCATCTAATCAGCGCACTCCCCCAAGTGAATCCGCTGCCAAATGCTGCGAGGCACACCAAGTCGCCTTTATTTATTTTGCCCGCTTCCCAGGCCTCGCAGAGTGCAATGGGCACAGAAGCGGCAGTGGTGTTGCCGTATTTTTGGATGTTGTTCCACACTTGGTCATCGCGCAGGCGGAGCAAACGCTGCACCATCTGGCTGATCCGCAAGTTTGCCTGGTGTGGGATAAACATGGAAATATCTGAGGTTTGGAGGCCTACTTCATTCAATGCCTCTTGGATGACTTCGGGGAATTTCTGAATGGCCAGTTTGAAGACGAACTGCCCTTCCATGTTTGGGAAAAGGAGGCCGTCCTCTACCATTTTTGGGGTAATAAAAATCTCTCCGTAGGTGTCGGTGGGTGGGTAACCAAGGTCTGTGGTGTCGCCCAATCTTTTTTGGTAGTAGCCCCCGTGGGCTCCAGGGTTGGTAAAGGCAAGTTTTTCGGCGTAAGTGCCATCAGAATGCAGTTTGGTGGTCAGAATGCCCTGATTTTCGTCGTCGGTGGGCTGGATGATGGCTGCCCCTGCTCCGTCGCCAAAAATGACGGTCACATTGCGCCCACGTGTGCTAAAATCAAGGCCCATGGAGTGCATTTCAGCACCGACCACCAGCACATTTTTGTACATTCCGGTCTTTACGAATTGGTCGGCGATGCTAAGGGCATACAAGAAACCGCTGCATTGGTTTCGGATGTCGAGCGCACCGACTTCTTTTTGTGTGATGCCCAGTTCGCGTTGTAAGAGTACGCCGCATCCGGGAAAATAATAGTCGGGGCTGAGTGTGGCAAAGATGATGAAATCAATATCCTCTGGTTGAATACCCGCTCGTTCGCAAGCGACCAAAGTGGCCTTTGCGCCCATGCTGGAGGTGGTTTCTTCGTGCTTTTTGCCATAGCGGCGGGTCTGGATACCCGTGCGCTCTTGTATCCACTCATCAGTGGTATCCATCACTTTGGCCAGGTCGTCGTTCGTGACGATTCGTTCGGGGAGATAGGAGCCGATGCCGGCTATTTTGCTGCGTTTCATGCAATGGAGAGGATGGTTGTTTACTTTTTACAGAATGAGAATGGCTGAAATACCTAGCAAATAACGGCCAAATAACTCAAACAACTTCTCAAATTTTTCCGTTCACCCGCGTTTTGAATTCACAATCCAAACCCCCACGATGGTGACAACCATGCCTACCACTTCCCATGGCGTAAGTGCCTCGCCCAACAAAGCCCAACCCAGCAAAATAGCCACCACCGGATTAATATAGGTGTAAAGCGAAGATATCGTGGCGCTGAGGTGTTTTAGTGCAAACATATAAAGTGTGAATGCCAGCGCAGATCCAATCAAAGCCAGATAAGCAACCGAAATCCAGCCTTGGGCCGTGTGGTGAATGGTGTGTGTGGTGTCGAAAAAGAAACTCATTACAAATCCGCCAAGGCCTCCCGAAGTTACCTGAAGACCTGCATTAAGCAGGGGCGAGACCCCTGGAGCATTCCATTGTTTGGCCATAACGGTGCCCAAGGACCATGTGAAACAAGACGTGAAACAACCCGCAATGCCCCAGCGGTATTCCGGGCGAATAAAATCCTGCCAACCTTCCCTAAAAATCAGCGCAAGTCCCCCAAAACCCAGCAATACCCCCAGTACCATGCGCCCATGGATGCGCTCTTTGCCGTGCCATGCTAGAGATAACAACACGACCACCACGGGCGTGAGCGACCCGATGATGGCAGCCAGGCCTGAAGATACATACTGCATCCCCCAAGTGACGAAGCCATTGCCACCTGTGATGGTGGCCAGACCCGTGAGCGCTTGACGTGCGATATAGGGTCGGCCAGGTATTTGAGATTTTCCGGAGGCAAAGGCCAAAAACAAGAGCAAAAGTCCTGCGGTCGTTTGGCGGATGCCGACCAATAAAAAAGGCGGAAAATCAAGAATGGCATACTTGATAGCAGTGTAGGTGGTGCCCCATACAATACAAATAATGGCAAGGGCGAAGTAGGCGCGGTGGGTCGAAGACATAGCTCAAAGATAATGCTTCGTCGTAAACTTTGAAGGCCGTTCCCTGTTCTGCTTTGTTTTTGTTCTGTTTGGTGGAACTTTTTAAGGGTTTTTTGGAATTTTATTCGACGTTGGTCGAAAAACAAAAGAAACGACGGAAACGATTTGCCTAAAAATCGTTTCCATTGTTACCTTTGCACCATGTTTACAGAACAGCAGGAAAAATGGCTGAAAAGGGTTGAAGAGATGTTTTTCAAACTCGGCATCAAAAGCCTCACGATGGACGACGTGGCGCGCGAGCTGGGTATTTCCAAAAAAACGCTCTACTCATTCGTAGAAAGCAAAGACGATTTGGTGAGCAAGGTCATGGACCGGCACATCGCACAACAATGTAAAGAAGATGAGGCACTGCACGCCAAATCAACCGACGCGGTAGACGAGATGGTACGTATCATCAAGCAGATAATGGCGGATTTTGGCCAAATGAAGCCCAATGTCGTGCATGAAATGCAAAAATACCACCGCGATGTGTGGGAGCGGATCAATGACTTTCAACACACCTATATCCTCAACATGGTGCGCCAAAACATCGAATGGGGGCGCAGCGAAGGGCTTTACCGCGCTGATTTTGATCTTGAAACCGTCGCCAGATTTTACATAGCAGGTGCTATGTCCATATTTGACGAGCGGTATTTCCCCAAGCCGCCATACACCTTCGACGTTTTATTCAAAGAATTTATTGTCAACTATTTGCACAGTATCGTTTCAGAAAGAGGGCTTGAAATTTTGAAAGAAAAATTAAGGACCGACACAAATTAGTTGCCGCTCTGAACTTAACAAAAACTCAATTCAGCACGCGAACGCTACTTCCCGGATCACGTGACAAATTAATATAATCATGCTCAAGCAATATTCACAAAATCTCCTTTTTACCTGCCTCCTGCTTGCATTTGGCCCATTCATTCATGCCCAAAGCAGCCAGACCATGAGCCTTGCCGACTGCATCCAATTCGCGCAGGAAAACCACCCAGACATCAAGACCGCCCTGCTTCAAGTGAAGGATGCCGACTGGCGTATAAAAGAAAACTTCGCCACCGGGCTGCCGCAGATATCGGCAGGGGTGTCTTACTCGGGCTTCCTCCAAAGGGGCGGCTTGCCCAGCAGCGCGTTGTCTTTTGGCGGCGGCGGCGGCGGGATTGACCAAAATGCTCCGTATTATCAAACGCTCATTGATAGGCTTGGAGGTAGCGTTAATGGTAAACAGGGTGTGGACGCTTTGGGGCAATATCTAGGTGCAGCTTTTGCATCCGACCCGAATTCCAAGATTTATTTCAACCCGGTGCACAGCGTTTCGGGCAATGTATCTGTGAATCAGCTGATTTTCAACAACTCCTATCTCATCGGGCTTCGTGCGGCACGCTATTACCGACAATACGTTGATGATCAACTCGTATTGACGCGTCAAACGGTGCGCAACAGCGTGACAGAGGCTTACCTGCC
>JANMME010000715.1:0-4070 GCA_031373015.1 Saprospiraceae bacterium | reverse complement strand
GAAAAAGGGCGACGGCCAATGCGAAAATCGAAAAAAGGTTTTTCATACTCAAAGTGGTTTGGGTGAGGAAGTGAAACAGAATGCTCGAAAGGCCTGCATTGTGAACAGCACCGATTATTTTTCCTTCAAAAGCACCCAGCCATTGCAGTAATTCAGCCGTTTTTCCTGGCCTTCTTCTTCGATTTGCAAATCTTGTACGATGAAACGGAGTGAACCGAGACGCCCCGTAAAATTAACCGTTCGCTCATTGATCGGCAGTGAAAGGTAGGTGTTTGTTTGCCCTTTTTCCTTTTTAAGCAGCCATTTTTGGATGGCAGGGCTGAGGCTGAACATTTCAACCACGGTGGTTTCTCCGGCTTTCGTTTGCCGCCACTCGAGCATTTTGCGGTCATCGGAAAGGCAGAAAAAATAGCCAGGCCCATCGCCTTCCTCGCTGTTATTCGGGTTGAGACTTGCTATGTAAACCATGTCGAAACCGCGCACATCAAAAGGTTCGGATTCGCGTAGCGGGCTGATATTGAGTGTGCTCGTTTTGCTGCTGATGTCCTCACCAATGTTGAGCCAATTCATAAGCCCATTATACTCCAACAAAGCACTATCCGTGGGCGTGGGCAGGAGCTCGGAAAGGGCGGTTCTCCTTTCGAGATAAAGTATGGTCGAACGCACTTGCTCGCGCTCTGGCTCCGTAACGGGTATGGAACCAGGCTTCATTTTGCCGTTTTCAAATCGCCCATTTCGGGTCAAAATTTCGCTCAAAGTCCCTTTTTGGCTTCGCTCTGAAACAGCAAACGCGCTCAGTGGTCCGAATGCCCAGACCAGGGCAAAAAGTGCCAGCGAAATCGGGATGAACTTGATATTGTCGTGTTTAGACAACAAGAAATACAGGCAGGCCGCCGCGAGCCAAATCCCGAGATGTGCCACCAAGTACCGTTCTTCGGTGACCCCATAATCGCTGATGCGTTTTCCGATGGCAATAAAAAGCAGCACCGTGAGCGGCAACAGCACCCACCAAAACCAACGCTTAAAACCCTTGACAATCAAGCTGTCATCTTCTTCAGCGAGGTAAAAGTTGAGCAGATAAGTGAATATGCCCGCTACTGAAAACCCGAGGACCAGCGAACTTACCCAGCCTTTTGGCAGCGACCATTGTATCCCAATTTTGGCGCCATAAGCGTATAAGATCACGAAGTACAACAGGACAATGGGGATGAGAATGTACTTGCAGAGATTGCGGAAAACCCAGTTGTAAGCAGTGTTATCCGACTTTGGAGGGGGCTGGGCGCCCTCCTCCGCCCCTGCCCGCCAAGGCTCGGCAGGCGCCAAGGCTACTGCTGGTAAAGCGGAATATTTTTGCGGAAAATGATACAGAAAATAGGCTGTGTTGAATACCCCGGCGAGTACCAGAAATAGTTTGGGGTAAGCCCGATCGGGGATGCGGAAGTTGAACAAATTATCTACGGCCAGCAGGGCCAACGCCAATCCGACAAACAGTATAAGCGTGAACGCGGCCCCCACTATCAGGTTGGCAAAAAGTTCTCGATTGTATTCCCAAAAGTCGCGCACCGAACGCTGGTTGAGATAGGGTGCAACCGATACGGCCAAGTGCATCACCAACAGCAGGGCCAGGAATTGAGGCAGTATTTGCGTTTCAAAATTCGCCGCGAGGGTATCCAGCCAAAACCAGCCCCCAATCAGTGCTGCAACACCCAAAATTTGGGCCATCCAACCGCGCCTTTCTCCCCAACCTTTTGATTCTGAATAGGCAACGAGGGCTGTAAGGAGCGGCAATCCAAGTTGACATGCCAACCAACAGCGGACTACAAAATCCGCATCTTCTTTGGAGCCGTTGCTGTCAATAAGCATAATACAAGCAGCAGTACCCAAAAAGGAGCAGAGCATGGCGGCAGGAAATCTGCGGCAAACTTGAAGGAAAGCGGTGAGCAAAAAGCCGGGTGTAGGGAGTTGCATGATAAGGAGTCAATAGGTGATTGCAGGAAGAAGTCGGGGCTTAAAGCCGCCAATGTAGCAAGGTATCCCGATTCTTGGATATTTTTGCCCCTTCAATTCAACTTTATGCGCTACTTTTTTACGCTGCTCATTTTTTCTTCTGTTCACATACAATCCAGCTACAGCCAACCCAAGGAAGGAGCACTTGCCTTGGCTTCATTGGCCACTTTCCCCGAATCGTGGTCGGGCGATTGGAAGGGCGCACTCGAAATTTTCAACGGTAAAGGCAAAGTCCAATCCGTGGAAATGACGGTTGAAATCCACAAAATTGATACTTCCAAAGAAGGCCGTTACACTTTTGGCCTCGTGTACGGGTCTAAAGAACAAGACTGGCGGCCCTACGAACTGGTACCTGTCGCGCCCGAAGAAGGCATCTGGAAGCTGGACGAGAAAAATTCCATCGCTATGGAAAGTTACCTTTACGGCCCAAAACTGATTTGCTGGTTTGTTGTTCAAGGAAGTCGGGTCCTTTGTACTTATGAGAAAACAGGCGACAACACGATGGTGTTTGAAGTCATTTCTGGCATGGAAACTGCCGTAAGTACCGCGGGTAATACCAAACAAGGCGAAGAAGAAATCCCGGAAGTGAAAACATTTCCTTGTTCGGTTTTTCAACGAGCGATTTTGCATAAAAAATGATTTACGATTTTGGATTTACGATTTACGATTTGTGTGTGCCTAAAATAGGTTGACAGTTTTGGGTAAATTATAAATCATGCTGTTGCTCAAAATTGAGTTTCAGTTGGAAGGGGTTGTCAACATTTTGTTTGTAGATGAATACTTCCATTTTGGGTTTGTTTTCATCAGAAAGTTCATTGACATAAGTTTCAAATTCGATTGGGGTCATTTTCAGTGCTCGATGGCGTCGGTTGTTATAATTGTTGACGGCCATCTCCATGCGCTCAAAAAGTTGGGCTTCGGTCTTGATGTTCCAACGGGCGAGGTAGTCATTTTTGATGGTGCCGTTGGCGCGTTCTATGTGGGCGTTTTCTAAAACCTCTTTGCACATACTGATGCGGATGCCGCTTGCTTTGAGGGAGTCTGTATAGTCATCGCTCACATACTGGCTTCCCCGATCAGAGTGGTGGATGAGCCGACCCTCATAATTTGCGACGCCCCGAAGCGCCAAGGCCCGCGCCAAAGCGAGCACATTGTTTTCGGCCCTCATGTTTTCGGCCATCGACCAGCCCACGATCCGCCGCGAGTACACGTCCATGATCAACACCCCGTAATAATGGCGGCCTTGGAGCGAAAAATAAAACAAGTCGCTCGTCCACAACTGGTTGACACTTGTAAACCACCGCCCCTCCAAAAGATTGGGATAGCGACGGCTTTTGATGCTCCGCGTCGTTATTTGAGGGTTTTCTGCTGCCCGCAGGCGAAACCCTGCCTGAATCCCAAGGGCAATGAAGGCATCGCGACCAATGCCGGCAGGGGAAAACTGCTCGTGCATCGTTCGAAGGCCCATGCCAGGGTGCATCTCCCGAACTTCGGCTATCAGCCCGACGAAGAATGGCTCTTTTGCCATTTCTTCTTCCCAATGCCGCACCGATTGAAGGTGGCCTTGCCTGCTGATCCCGACCAACAAGTACAACGCCCTCATTTGGCCTCCTTTGATTGACCTTTTTCGGAAGCGTTCCAGCGCGGCGGTGCGTACTTTTTTTTTATATCGTAGCCAACCTCCCCTGAGGCCTCTTCCAGGCACACGTTCAAGTAGTCTATTTCAAGCTGCTTTTGGCCAACAACGCGCTCCAATTCAGCAACGCGCTGTTGAAGCAACTTCGTTTTGAATGCTTCGCTTTCCATTTGAACAACTGTTTTGACGCCTTTTTCAGCTTCCGAGTACAAATAAAGCCATTTGTAAACAGTTGTCCTGCTTAAATCGTGAAGATGGCACAGGTCCCGAATCTTCAACTGACCGCTTGTCAACTCTTTTACCTTCAATTTGCGAAATTCCTCGCTGAACGTCCGATTGTATTTCGTCTCGACTTGAAACTTTTTGTCTCGCTTTTTTGCCATTTTTGATTGACGTTTTTTGTCAACCTATTTTAGGCACACACAAT
>JANMME010000661.1:0-3082 GCA_031373015.1 Saprospiraceae bacterium | reverse complement strand
CATTGATTTGCATTCGCTAGGCTGCAGCCGTTGTCTTTGCTCCAGCAACTAAACTATGGACATGAACGAAGCCTCCCTCCTTATTGTGGACGACAACCCCGGCGTGCTAAGCGCAGGAAAACTCTTTCTCAAACGCCACTTCGCGGAGGTAGACACCACCCGCGACCCGGAGGAAATCCCTGTTTTTTTAAAGGAAAAGCGATACGCGCTCATCATGCTCGACATGAATTTTGGCCGCAGCGCCAAAAACACCGGTCAGGAGGGATTCGATTGGTTGGCGCGTATTTTAGAGATTGACCCCGGCGCTGTTGTAGTACTCATCACCGCTTACGGCGACGTGGAACTGGCTGTTCGCGCCATCAAAAACGGCGCAACGGACTTTGTGCTCAAACCCTGGGACAACGAAAAATTGCTCGCTACGCTTTCCTCCGCACTACGCCTTAAGGTCAGTCGGGACGAAAACAACCAGTTGAAAACCAAACAATTGGGCCGAAATCTTGCCGCTGCGAGCGACTTGCCAGAAATGATTTTTCAAAGCCGCGCCATGATGCAGGTATGGGAAACCGTGCTGCGCATCGCCGAGACGGACGCCAACGTGTTGCTGCTTGGCGAAAACGGTACGGGCAAGGATCTGGTGGCCCAGGCTATCCATGCGCACAGCAACCGATCCAAAGAGAATTTTGTAAAAGTGGATATGGGGGCCATCACTGAAACGCTGTTCGAAAGCGAACTTTTTGGCCACGTCAAAGGCGCGTTTACCGATGCCCGCGACGACCGCCCGGGACGCTTCGAGGCTGCTGACGGTGGCACGATCTTTTTGGATGAAATTGGTAACCTCTCGCTTGGTTCGCAGGCCAAACTCCTTACCGTATTGCAAAACCGCACCGTCACCCGGGTTGGCTCCAACCGCTCGCGGCCCGTGAATGTGCGCGTAGTGACGGCCACCAATCAGAATCTCTTCGAGGCGGTAAAAAATCGCTTGTTCCGACAAGATTTGCTCTACCGCATCAACACCATCGAAATCCAATTGCCGCCACTGCGCGAACGCACAGAGGACATTGAGCCACTGGCACAACACTTTATGAAGGATTTTGCCCGAAAATACAAACGCCCTGTAAGTGGCCTCAGCGCATCACTCTTGAAAGAAATGCACCGCTACCCCTGGCCTGGTAACATCCGCGAATTGCAACACGCCGTGGAGCGGGCGGTCATCATGTCGAAAACCGAAAAACTCCAGCCAGAGGATTTCTTTTTCCGCGAAGCAGGCCAGAATCGGGAGATAGATTTGCCCACCATGAATCTTGACGACATGGAAAAACAATTGATTATGAAGGCTTTGCAAAAATATCATGGCAATATAACAGAAGCTGCTACTGAACTTGGGCTGACAAGAGCCTCGTTGTATCGGAGGCTGGAGAAGTATCAGTTGTAAGGGTCAAATCTGTTTTTTTTAAAAAAAACTATTTTTTATCTGTTTGGTGTGAAAAAATCACTTTCTTTGTTATAAAAATGAGATATGCTGCTTAGTTTTAGGGTTTCCAATTTCCTTTCGTTCAACCAAGAGATGGAGTTCTCAATGCTGGCTGGGCAGGTCAAGCAGCCTGAAAGCCATGTCACTCCTATTGGTAAAAACGGGATTAGCGGACTGAAAGGTGGGCTGGTATACGGTGCTAATGCTTCTGGAAAGTCTAACCTGATCAAGGCGATTGATTTTGCGCGTCAGGTAGTGGTGGGCGGTTTGAAAAAAGTCTACGCGCACAATTTATACTTCCGCTTGGAAAAAGGGGCAGAGGATAAGCCCAGCAAATTTGAGTTAGAGATAAAAATCGGTGAAAAAGTTTACGGTTATGGTTTTGTACTGCATCTCCACGCACGAAAAGTGTTGGAGGAGTGGTTGTTCGAGGTTAGAAAATCAGGAGACAAGGCTATTTTTGAGCGGAAGGTGCTAGATAGTGGGAGGTCAGAAATGCTGTCTAGCCCCTCGCTTCGAGGTGCTGCTGCTAGCCGTTTTAATGTTTATGTGTCAGACCTTTCGAACGAGCAATTGTTGATAAGTGTGCTTCAGGATAAGCAGGGTGATGAATTCGAAATATTTAGGGCAATATATCGTTGGCTTAAAGAACAATTGATAACGTTCTATCCAAATTCAAGTTATTACGGTTTGGGGCAAATTCTTCAAGGAACGGTAAAGAGCGAATTTCGTACTTATCTGCACTATTTTAGAACTGGGATAGAAGACATTGAAGCAGCAGAAGAAGAATGGTTTGGGGATGACGGCTTTTTAGCTGTAGCAGAGCCAACGGAGATTAATTTGGCAGAATTGACAGACAGGACCTATCATCGGTTTGGCTCTGAATCACTACGGACACTGTCCGCTGATGGGGAAGGAGATCTTGTTTTTCATAGAATTTTGGGCAAGTATCGCATGAAAGGGGCAATTGATACCGTTACTTTTGACTTTGGACAAGAATCAGACGGCAATCGTAGATTGCTTGACATCATCCCATTGCTGATAGTTGCAGACCACTTACCCAAAACCATCTTAATTGACGAAATAGACCGCAGTCTCCACCCAGAATTGACCCGTCGACTGCTGGAAGTTTTTTTTCAAAAAAACCGGCAACCTGATAGCCAACTTATTCTTACTACCCACGAAAGCAGCCTTTTAGACCTGAACCTATTACGTCGCGATGAGATTTGGTTTGCCGAAAAAAATGCCGACGGCGAATCGCGACTCTATTCGCTTGAAGAGTTTAAGCCACGCTTCGACACCGAAGTCCGAAAAGCCTATCTGCAAGGCCGCTATGGAGCCATTCCCTTTATCGCCGATGTCAGCCAGTTGGGCTGGAAGGACAACTGACCTGCCCTATGCCAAGAGAACGCAAAGGCTTAGTGCGCAAAAGCGGGGGACAATCGAAAGACCCTTATGTGATGTTCGTGATCGCTGCCGAAGGCTCAGACACTGAACTCCGCTATTTTAGACAGGTAAAATCGCTCTTGGAACGCCTCCAACTGGGCCGCTTAGTCAAAGTCGAGCCCTTGGAACGCTCCGAGATAATGAACAAAGCGGGCAAGTCGGTAA
>JANMME010000607.1:0-24992 GCA_031373015.1 Saprospiraceae bacterium | reverse complement strand
GTTTGCCCGGCTCGGTGCCACCGGCTCGAAGCACTCGTGCATTATTTTATGGGCGACCCAATGGAGGCGTTCCGCATCTACGACCACATCCTCGACGGCGAGTTGGAATGCCTCGACCTTATGGGCAGTTACTATTATCTGTGTTCGGCAGCGGAATTTCTGGAGCCGTGCGAGGGCATTCGGCATTTCGCCTTGCAGCAGGCAGACCAACTTTTAGGTAGTGCCCGGGCGGAAGGGGACGAGCGGGAAATCTACTACGCCGGGCAGTTGCACGCACTTGGGGACGATTGGGAAAAAGCGTTCGAGGCCTTTGGGCAAGCGGGAGCGTTTTTTCCCGCCGCCGTCATGCGAGCAGTCGCCGCTACCCGTCTGGGCAAGCCGCAGGCAGACATCGAAACGCTGTGGGAAAAAGCCAGGCAGATGGCCGCCACCCTGCCGCCGGAGGCAGGAATAAATGGCTTTCCGGAAGTTCGGCTCGAACTCGGACGAGAAGACTATTTAACGCCCTTCCAGCAGTACGCCCACTATAAGGAAATCGCCGAACACCTGCACCTTTTCCGGGACGAAAGGGTCTCGTTTCATGTTGCCGAATTTTGGAAAATTTGGCTGCTTACGCCCGAAGACGAGCAGAAGATTTGGTGGCAGATGCGTAAGAAAGAACTGGAACGCATCGAGGCGGAACAGCAATCTTTTTTCACCCAAAACCTGACGAAGCAATACGCCGACTACACAAAGGAACAGTTGACAAACCTGAAAAAGGTGCTGGGGAAAAAAGATGCGGTGGCACAAGGCATTTTTAAAAATCTTCAAAAGACGGCAGTTTCTGGCAGCGAGGCTTTGGAGCATCAATTCGGGTTAGAAATTGATCACTGGGAACTACGTTCCGCCCATGCTAATGCCTTGATGTTGAAATACTTTTTCCTGTCAGGGAAACTAGCCGACAAACCTGCTCTCCTGCTGTATTTTTACAACGACTTCACCGCTTCCAAAAAGCAGCGGGACTACGCCGCCACCAAAGAAGCATATATAGAAGGGTCGCAACCTGTTTTTTCGCTGCTCGTTAACACACTCCTGAAACTGGGTGATGTCGTCTCAGCGGTCGCCGCAGGGGCACTATCCGTACTGACCTCGCAGTTTTTCAATCAAAACCGGGAGCCGCTCAACGAGGACGACCCGACGAGCAATTATCAAAAGTTCAAGGAGGCGTTTTTGAAGTTCCTCAGCTATGAAATGGAAAGCATGGGCAGGGAAAAGTTTTTTCAAAAATACCCGCTGGAAGGGTGGGAGGATTGGAAAAAATAGGAAGGTGACTGGCAAGTTGCGAGGTGACACCTCCTCTATCGAGGAAATGTCACCTCGCAACAGCCATTGCCAGAAACACAATCCCCATTTTATTACAGGTTGAAGGGCTAATTTTACTTCACCGGGTTGCCTTGCGCATCAAACATCAGGTCTTTGCGCCGCACTTCAGCTTCGTAGGTCACCACCCCTTTGGCGTTGGTGATCTTGGCGGTTTCTTTTACTTTTTTTCCTTTGAGGGCCTCCTGAGCAGCTTTGGGCAATTCCGAGAAAGCAATTTCTACTTCGGTTTCCAAAACCGCACCATTTGCGTCGTACACGACGGACATTTCCTGGTCGTCAGCCATTTCAAATTCTACTTCAAAATTGCCTTTCTCTCGTTCCCATTTCACATCGTCGGCTTTTGGGTAGGCTTTGGTAAAGGCCATTTTGGCGGCTTCGGGCACTTTTTGGGATTGGGCAAACGCTGTCTGTGCAAAAGCAAACAGGGCGATGAGGAGCATGATTTTTTTCATGATTGAAAAGTTTAAATGTTTGAAAATTAATAGCCAAACCTGCGAGGCCAAAAGGCCGGCACAACTGAAACACGAAGATAACGAAAAGATGCACGCCTTCACAATTTATCCTCAAACATCAAATCATCCCCTACTTTTTTACCGGAAACCCCAAATCGCCAGATGAAACCTAGGTAAACAATCTGAGACTTTCGCTTGCGGGTCCCTTCTACTTGTAATTCCGGTGTGTTAATTTTCCACGCCCAGCGCATGGTATTGAACACGTCCGAAACTGTCAGCGTCAAGCTCGCCTTCTTCTGGAACAAATCCTGTCGCAAGCCTGCATTCAGAAAATAATTTGGCAGCGATTTCCCTTGCACAGTCAGAAAAGCAGAGCGGTAGTTGGCGTTTGCCTGGAGCTTCATACGCTGCGTAAGATTCCAGCCTACGGCCAATTTCACTTCACTTGATACGGTGGATTTTTTTGCGGAAAAGCCCAGGTTAGAAGCATCAATCGTGTTCCAAAATGTATTGGAACTGAGGTTCAGGCTCAGCCGATTTTTCAGTTTCCAGGCAAGCACCAATTCCAGCCCGGCAGACTGGTTGCTGGAGAGGTTGTCGAACGTAGTCAACAAGGTGGTATCATTGATATAGCGGCTGATTTCTGTAAAGGCATCGTATTCGTAACGGTAGTAAAGACTTGGTAAAAAGTTAAAACCATCCTTCTTCCACTGGTAGCCCAACTCAACAGCGTGGATTTGCTCTGGTTTCAAATCAGGGTTGCCAGCCTCAAAGTTGCGCGGGTCTTTGTATTCCGGGAACGGATTCAGTTCGTCAGAGTCGGGGCGATTTACGCGGCGGCTGTAACTTAAAGCAAGTTCTGCTTCATCGCTGATTTCCCAACCGAAGTGAAGCGTTGGGAACAATTTGAAATAGTTGTTCGGAATCATGGAGTCGAGTGTCAGCAGATTAGAGCTGATAAACGTTTGTTCCGCCCGAAGCCCCGCTAAAATGTTGAAATCCTCTATTTCACGTGACAGCGTGCCAAACAGTGCGTGAACATCCTGGCGAAACAAAAACCGATTTGTCCTGCCAGTTTCAGGCATCCATAGCAACGAAATCGGGTCGAAACGCTCGGACGAATAATCGAGGTCGTCCTGAAAAAACTCGCCTTCATACCCCGCTTCCAACTCCATGTCCTCCCCGATAGGCTTGGCATATTCCGCTGTGACGGAAGTGGTGTGGCCGCTTTTTTGGATGGTGTTGTGGCCCTGCAGTACGGGGAAATCTGGCACCAGGAACGTGTCGTCGTAGCGGCTTTCTTCCAGTTCGGCATAGTTCGAGAAGCCGACTTCTAATTGCAGCGTATGATCTTCTTCATTAAACTGATGTTCCCACGTCGCGCTCCCTTCAAACTCCTTTTCATCTTCCAACTCGTTGCGCGCGGTTTTGTAATCCTGAAGCACATCTGTCGCATTGCGCTGCAATGTGGAAATGTTGATGGTTCTTTCCTGATAAAAAGTAAAATACGCCCCCGACAGCCCGATTTTGTTTTTGGCATTGAGGGCATAGTCCAGTCCGACATTGGCGGTGTGCGATCGGGGTCTGCCCAGCGCGGTGCTCCGGATTTCGAAGCTGGTTTGAGCGCCTGTTGAGTCGGTGGTGATTCGAAAGTCGGCGCCATCGCGGGGAAACCAATTCTGGCGATACCCGTAGGTGCCAAACAGGTTGATTTTGCCGGGGTTGTAATTCAGCGAGAGGCTGCCGTTGTAACGGTCGTGGGTGCTGGCGTTGGTGATTAGTGTACCGTTAAACCCCCGTTTTGTGTTCTTTTTCAGCACAATGTTGATGATGCCTGCTGTGCCGTCGGGCCGGTATTTTGCCGAAGGATTGGTGATAATCTCAATACGTTCGATGGTATTTGCAGGCATTTGCTGCAAAAATGATGCGCTGCTGCGGTTCATAAGGCCAGAGGGCTTGCCATTTATAAGAAATGTTATGTTCGCTGAGCCGCGCAGACTCACCACCCCATCTATATCAACCGAAACTGATGGGATGTTTTGCAAAATCTCACTGGCCGAGCTTGTTTGCGCCGCAATGTCTTTCTCGGGGTAATAAATTTTTCGATCAATGGTCTGGAGGTAAGTTGATTTTTCGGCAGCGACTTCTGTTTCTTTCAGCAGGATGGCGGCAGGTTTTAGGGAAAAAATGCCCAAATCAGTGTTGCCCTTCACAGAAAACACGGCACTTGAATGGGTTTCAAAACCGATGATACTGATGGACAGACGATAACTGCCAGTTAGGACTTCTGCCAGTTTGAAAGCCCCGACCCGGTCGGTCAATGCGCTCGTCACAGGGGTTGTGTCGTTGGAATTCAGCAACGAGACATGCACGAATTCGAGCGGAAGCTTAGTAGATTCCTCCACAATTTTGCCGGTCAAAAAACTGCTTTGCCCAAAAACGGGATAGGTAAGAGCCGCCAAAAGGAGTGTCGGGAGGGTAAGTTGTTTTTTCATATTGTCGTCGGTTTCTATTCGCATGACTCTTCTTAGCACAAAAGTGGAACAGGCCGAAGCCCATCCCACCGCTTTCTAAACCAAATGTATGAAGTCAAAAATCGTCAATGATTGTCTTCCGGAAAAACCAATTCAATACCTTCCTGCGACAAGTTTACACTCCCGAATACTCCTAAAGCGCCTTTGAACTGAAATTCTTTCAAAATTACCGGCTCGATAAATGGGTTGAGGCTTGCTTGTTTTAGTTTGTCCAGATGGTCATACCATACAGCGGCGTTTTTGTCCAGGGTTTGCAGGCGAACAAGCGCCACATCATTTTCCTGATAAGTGTGAGACGGCTCCATAATCATTCGGCTGATTTGTCCGTCCGCATTTTTGTCGGAGTACACAAACCAGCCAATGTCTTCTATCACGGTTGTGCCAGCCCCGAAGCACAAAGGGTGATATTCGTAAGTGTCAATGGTGTAAGCGCTACTGTCTACTTCACGGGTCATGTGGAACCGATAGAAGTTTTCCACGCCGGGCGGATCTGTAAAGTCAATGATTACGCCTTGATGTTCTCCGTAGGCATCGCGAAAAGATTGGGTGTAAGATACTTCGTCCATTTCCACTGGCAGCACGTTGGTCTTAGTGTTTGCGGTATATGTTTTGTCCCCGATTTTTATGGTCAAAGTGTAAGTCACATTGGGTTTCGTACTGATTTGTCCGCCATAATGCGGCTGCCAGCGGCAGTAATAGTTATCGAAGATGGAGTCAACTTTCAAAACTTCCTGCTCGCCCCCACCCGAAAGCACTACTTCTGCATCGCGGACAAACAGCGCAGACGGCGTGGCTTCCGAGTTGAAAAACGGCACCGAGTGACTCACGTAGACCTTCGGGAGTGTACCGGGCATGAGTAAGCATTCGATGACGGGTCTGCTCTCGTAAGCAGGCGGATCAATGACGATGTTTTTCTCGCAAGATTGGAGGAAGAGTATGAGGAGTGTTAGACTTATGGCAAATGATTTCATTGTTGAAGAGCATGTACCCCGGAACTCTGTTCCGGGGAGTGTTATTCATTAAACCCCGCCGAGAGGCCCTGAAACCCTGTTCCAGGGAGCGTTATTCATTAAACCCCGCCAAGATGCCCCGGAACTCTGTTCCAGGGAGCGTTATTCGTTAAACCCCGTCGAGATGCCCCGGAACGGAGTTCCGGGGTACTCAAAACTTAAAGTTGTAAGAGAACCCAGGAATGATCGGCAGCAAGGCCACTTGCTTGGCCGTTGGCTTGTTCGTAATGATATTCAGGTCGGTGTACACGAAATACTGGTTTTGGCGACTGTACACATTATAGAGACTGAACACCATTTCTGATTCATATTTCCATTTGAAAAACTTGGCCGTTTTGCGTCGGGTAGCAGCCACATCCAAGCGATGGTAAGCCTTCAAGCGGTAGTTGTTGTAATCCGCATAATCCCAGTAATGGCCACTGTACAAGGCGCCTCCCTGGGCAAGCATGAATCGCCCGCCGGGTAGCGTGAACGCCGCTCCTGAATAGTAGACAAAATCGGCAGAAACCGTCCAACGCTTCGACAGGTTGTACACGCCCACAACCGCGAGATTGTGCCGCCGGTCGTACTTGAACGGAAACTCGCGCCCCAGGTTAATTTTGTCAAACTGCTGCGTGGTTTTTGAAAGCGTGTAGCTGACCCATCCGTTCAGTTTGCCAAAGTTCTTTTTGACAAAAAATTCTACCCCATAACTTTCGCCCTTGCCAAAGACTACCACATTGTCGAAATTGGTCTGTTCCAACAATTGGGTCCCTTCGCCAAAAAGCACCTGATTTTGCATGGTTTTGTAATAAGCTTCTACGCTCGCCTCTATTTTATTTTCCTTGAAATTTCGGAAATACCCTAGCGCATATTGCTCCGAACGCTGCGGTTGAATACTTCTATTTGAAGGTATCCAGAGATCCGTTGGTAAGGCAGCTGTTGAACCTGAAACGAGGTGCAGAAATTGATTCATTTGGGTATAAGAAGCCTTCAGGGATGATTTTTCATTCAGCGAGACCTTGGCTGAAGCCCTTGGTTCCAGGCGGTAATAAGTTGCGTCTTTTGTACGATATGCTGGAGCGCGCAAGCCAAATTGAAGTCCAAACCGACGGCTCAATGTCCACTCATCGTTCAGGTAAACGGCAGCCTCATCGGTACTTTGGGGCTGAATTTTGTTGATGTTGATTTGTTGGATGCCTGGGTCTTTGGGTACGCTAGTGGCTTTGCCTGAGGACGTAAATTCGTGGCGTGCCGCCTGTGCGCCAAACAGGATTCGGTGCTTGGCATTGGGGAAATACTGAAACTCCATTTTGCCCGAATAATCTTCAATACCTGTGTAAAACTGCGTGTAACTTTTGGCTTTAATAGAATAGTAATTCTGAAAATAACTGTTGAAAAAGAAGGACGTATTGAGGAACAGTTTTGGTCCAAAAATATGATTCCAACGCAGTGTGCCCGTGCGGTTTCCGAAGCCAAGTCCGAATTCCAGGCCCGTTGGGTCGGTGTAACCTGCCAGGTCGCGGCCCTGAAAAAAGCTCAGGTAGAGGCGGTCATTTGCCGACAATCGCCAATTTACCTTTGCATTCAGGTCGTAAAAATGATAATCCTGGGTAGTGTTTTTCTTGATGAATGGTTTTGCCAAAATATCGAGGTAGCTCCGCCGCCCTGACACAATGAAGGAGGCTTTATTTTTCTTCAATGGCCCTTCCACCGTCAAATGAGAGGACAGCAGCCCAACCCCGCCTTGTGTAACGAATTCCTGATTGTTGCCCTCTTTCATGGTGATGTCAAGAATGGACGATAATCGCCCGCCAAAATTGGCCGGGAACCCCCCTTTTACCAGGGTCACGTTGTTCAAGGCTCGCGCATTAAAAGTACTCACCAAGCCAAATAAGTGATTTGGGTTGTACACCGTAGCCTCGTCCAGTTGCACCAGGTTTTGGTCTGCGTTTCCGCCCCGCACGAAAAATCCGGTGGTGCCTTCATTGCCAGATTGAACGCCTGGCAGTAGTTGGATAACTTTCAATACATCGGTTTCACCCAGAATGGCAGGCAATTCGCGAATGAGTTTTACCGGAATGTCTATCACGCCCATTTGAGGGCGTTGTACATTGTGGTCGGTCGGTTTTTCAGCACTGATCTCTACTTCTTTCAACATGGTTCCACTGGAGTTTAGGGAAACATCAAGTTTGTAATTTTGAGTAAAATAGACCTTTTTGACCTGAGCTTCATAACCAAGGTAGGCAAATACGACGGTAACACTGTCGCGTGCAGGCGCCGTGAGCGAGTAAAAGCCATACGCATTGCTGGTTGTGCCTACACCCAGGGTCGGAATGTGTACCGATGCGCCAATGAGCGATTCGCCGCTTTCGGCATCGCGCAGGGTGCCGGAGAGGGTGTGGCTTGCCTGTCGCAGCTGCGGCCTCGAGGTCTCAGGGCTGGAGGCAGGGGTTTGCGCAATACTGAAAGTTGACAACAACGATAGCAGCACCACCGGGATAAGGGCTTGCGACTTCATATTGATCGGATTTTATTGGCTTTAATTGATCTGTTTGTCTGTACGAGAATGGTTAGGAAAAAAGCTGCGTGAGGTGTCACCCAATCCTGTTTGTTGGATGACACCTCAAAAACATTACTGAATCTCAATCAATAGGAGCTCTTCCCCGTCTTCATTGACCTCCTTGACCGAACCCACGCCGGGCGCATAGAATTTGAAGGAATCGCCGGGGCTGAGCCGAGTGAAATTGCGGGTTTTGATGCAATTGTTGAAAGTTTGGTATGGGGTCACCAGGCCCATTATACCCGTTTGCACCACTTCGGCTTCATCTTCAGCTTCACCCCAGAGGTATTCTTCCCGGATTTGGTCGCCGGTCATCGGGTTGGCAGGCATGATGATGCCAGGCAATCCACCATTAACCCCGGCTTCCCAGGATCCATGATGATCCTTAAATGCCCCGGTAGTATGGTCGAAATTGTCCACATCCTCTCCAAAATACCAGATGTTGCCGTCATTGTCTTGTGCGTACCAATCCCAGGTTTCCTCAATTTTGATGTTGTTGAGGGTTACCACATCGTGAACCACGACGCAATTGATGCCCATAACTACTTTGTTACCTAATCGGGTAATTTCAATGCGTTCGGTGCCATCTGTAGTAACCTGCTGATAAATATACTTTTTATTGGCGGGGAAGAACATGTAAGTATTGGTCAGGTTGGTTGGATTGCTAAATTTAGACGGACTGACATCTACCTGATAACCACCTTCCGTTCCGACCAACAGATCCGTTTCGTTGTCGGCTACTTTGAGGGTTTTGACCAAGCCGATTTTAGGCGCGTACCATTTGTTTTCCTCCGCATCCGGCTCCAATTCGGTGAAATTTCGGGTCTTGATACAATTGATGAAGGTGCCCGCTGGCGTGGTCACCGCCTCCCCAATGGCTATCACCTCGGCCTGGTCTTCGGCTTCATTAAAAAGGTATTCTTCGCGGTATTTCATGCCTACTTTCGGATCAGAAAGCATTATTATTCCCGGTTTAGCCCCAGCAACTCCGGCTTCCCACGAACCATGTTTATCCAGAAAAGAGCCATCCGGGTTGTAATTATTTACGTTTTCGCCAAAATACCAGACGTTGCCCAGGTTGTCTTGAGCGAACCAGTCGTAGGTGTCTTCAATGAGTACATTGTTCAACCAAACCCGGTCGTGTACGACGGCGCAGGTAATAGACTGAACCACTTTAGTTTCTTCTGTCACCATAAGCTCCCCTCTTTCCAGTCCGCTGGCGGTTTGATTTTCGTACTTGTATGTTTTTCCCGATTCAAGGGGGAAATATGGGTTGGTAAAATTGGTCGGGTCGGAGAAATTGGAGAGGCTCACATTTGGGTTGTACGAGCCATCAATGACCCGCACCGGGTCTTTTTTACAGGCTGCAAAAAGGCATAGCGCTGCTAAGAGCAGCAGGAGTGCTTTGTTCATGTTTGAGAAAAGTTTAAGTTTAAGTAACCTGGAACTCCGTTCCGGGGAAGATTGCGAACTGCGTTCCGCGATACAGTCAGTTACAAATCCTGACCTCATAAAGCATTCCTGGCGCTCCGGGCTTTGCTTCATTGGTCAGAAAAATGATACAACTGTCTTGAAAAACAAGTCCTTCCATTTGTCGGTTAATCGGAAAATCGCTTAGCTCCAGCGTCCCGGAGAAAAAATCATGTCCTGAAAAACCGTTGAATAGATAAAGTCGCTGATTGGAAAGTATTGCGAGTATAGAGCCGCCCGGGCTAAGGTCTGCTGAGGTAATTTGCCCTTTTTTTTCGTCTTTATCGGTAAAAAATTCGGCCAGAAATTCCGCTGTATGGACTCCAGCTGCATTGGGCAAGCGATACAATCTTGTTTTCCCTGCGAATGGTTTCGAGCGATCTTTTGTCAAAAGATAAATCCATCCATCCCGGGCAAACATAGCTTCGGTATCAAAGTGCCAATCTTGCTGTGCTGGCGGAAATTTGGTTTGTTCAGGAAAACCAAATTCGATTTTTTCTGCCACAATTTCGGCAGTTAGTGGTCCAATGGGTGGCGGCGCAATTTTGTAAATCTTCAAGTCCCGACGGTCGTTGTTGTTGTTCCCAAAATCTCCGATCAACAGGTTTCCCGCATCGTCTATGGCAAGGTCTTCCCAATCAGAATTGGTGGCGTTTTTGATTTTTAGGGTGATTTTAAGCTCGCCCTTAGCGTCGAGGCCATAGAGTTCTGCTTTGCCATTGTGATCATTGTGCGACCAGAAAGTGCCATCAGCGGTCATTTCCAGACCTGAACTTTCTGTCAGTACCGTTGGCAATGCTGAAAGCTCCTGAATATCTGCGGGATTTAGCAGCGGGCCCGTTTTGGAACATCCAATAAACCCTAACAACAAGCAAAGCAACCGAACATAGCTTTTCATAGTGTGTTTGTTTTCTGTTCTATGCTCCCTATACGTCCCGATATGCTCTGTAAGCTGCGTCGAGTGCTTTTTTCAAAAACGATAATTCAACCCGCCCTGAATCCCCAACATATCCGGCGACCGTACGCCCGTTTCCTTCCAATTATAGCGGTAAGTCGCCTGTATTTGGCCGTTCCAGTGCTTGGAAAACCCATATTCAAACCCAAACGGGAGTACCAGGAAATTGGAGATCAAGCCCTTTTGATGTATCGGCACATCAAGGTTCCACTCCACCCCTAAAGTCGAATTCTTAAATTCGTACACCACATCATACGTCAAAAGAGAAATTGCTCCCATACCCAGTCCGACAAAAGGTTTTAGCCGGTGTTTTGAACGGAAAAGATATTGCATCCCCGCCGAGTACTGGACGAATGGTTGCGGCACTTCAGCTTGTAAAAAAACATAGTCGTTAGAAGGCGGGGCCTCTGGCGGCACCCCAATATCATAGCCCATTCGATCCGTCAGGAACAGAGTTTTGAAATACGCTGCGTCTGCCCATAAACGGAGGCTTTGCGAAAACTCAAGCGCTCCATGCACGCCTACGGAATACCCCGATTTGAAATCCACGCCAACCTCAAACGGATAGGCCAAGCCGCCTGAAGCACCCAGTTGACACCCCTTTGGTCGAACGGTGTACAAATGATCGGCCAAGGATTTTTTGCGTTTTTGGGCGGGAATAGATGCCTGGCAATAGGCTAAATCTAAAGTTCTTTGTGGAAATTTTACGCTGTGGATTCCTTTCAGGGGCAAAGGCGAGGTGTTCTGTTCAATCGGTTGATCTTCTTTAGCCTGTTCGCCTTTGGGCAGTATTTGGGTCACATTGCCATTCCCAGAATTCTGATTTAGAGAATCGGCGTAATTCTCGCCTGACTTTAAATCTTTTCCGATTCCTAAATTTCGTAATCCGCTCGCATTTTCCAGCACATTAGAGCGCCTTTGTGTGTAGGCAATTGGGTACTCCACTACCCTCTCCCGAATCACTCGGGTGCGGTAAATCGTATCAGTGGTATAAACCACGCGGGTGTGAAACACGGTATCGTGCCTAAGTTCGAGGCTGGAAACCTGTTTATCCGCTTTTCTCCATTGCCAGAAAAAGAAAGCGTTGGAGGCCGTCAATAAGAACATAAACGGCACAGCCATCCACCACCAAGCAAAGCCTGCGGGGCGTTTGAGGCCATCGCCTTCGAGTCGGGCCTGCATATCCTGCCAGTCGCGCTCCTCGAACTCAGGTTCGGGGCGGCCCTCCAGGTTGTCCCGAAATTGTTTGAAAAAGTCTTCCATGTTTAATTCAATTTGGCAGCATCAAAAGATTTTTTAGTCATCAATGCACGCAGGTTTTGCGTAGCCCGCAGCAAGTTGGAGCGCGAGGTTCTCACATCAATACCCAGCAGTTCAGCAATCTCTGCATGCGAATAACCTTCCAAGACATATAAGTTGAAAACAACCCGGTAAGCGGGCGAGAGTTTTTGGAGAATCGGCATGACGTCTTCGTCTTTAGAAAGTTTGGGCAGGGGCATTTCTTCTGCGGCCAGTTCAGCGGCTGATGCCAGGTCGAGGGTGTGGGTCAGGTTCTTATTTTTTCGGTGGTAATCAATGGCCGAATTGATGGCGATGCGCCGCAGCCAAGCTTTAAATGGATAGGCCATATCGTACTGATCCAAATGGTTGAAAACCTTGAGAAAAGCATCGTTCAGTATCTCGACCGCCTCATTCCTGCCTTTGGAGTAGCGGAGGCAGATATTCATAGCATAGCCATAAAAATGCTCGTACAGCCTACGTTGACTGTTGCGGTTGCCTTTTTGACAATCCTGCAATACAGATAAAAGCTCGAAGTCTTTTTCGCGCATGATTTGGTGCTTCTTACCCTATACGCATTTAAGCCAATGAAACGCTGCGCTTAGGGCAATTTTTTTTCCATGAGGAAGGACGGTGTGCCAAAAAAGTCTTCTTGACCTTCCGGGATTGCCACAAACCCAAATTTTTCGTACAGTTTGATTGCCCTGTCCAGATAGGGGGTGGTTCTCAAAAACAAACGGCAGGGTCAAAGGGCCGCTGGTAATTGGCAGGCAATCCATTTACCACAATGGGCGTGGGAGCCGTCCAGCTAAGACCTCCATCGTAGGAGAATTTCACCGCCACGCGATCCCAACTCGGCGTGTTTTGCGGAAGCCTGAACCACTGGAATGCGCATATCAAGGTATCGCCTTTCCAGCGGATGACGCATGGCACGCCCGAAGAATCCTGAAAAATGGTCGGTGCATCGAAAGTTTTGCCATCACTTGACAAGGCCATGCGCAAAGGGTTTTGCCAAGGAGGCGATTGAGCTTTGGCAAGGGCTGAAGTAAACAAGAGCACAAACAGGGGTAGCAGTGTTTTTTTCATTGAATAAAGGTATGCTTAAATCAAAAAAACGATCTAGAAATCAACCGCAAACGGTGGAGGGCATTCAGATAATTTTTCGGTCATTTGCAGCAACTTTTTGCCTCGCGAGGGTCTTACGTCCCCGCGAAATTATCCTTCTTGTTTTATGCAAGCTCGTACCATTAGTTCAACGCTTACCCAACAATATTTGGAAGTGCGCCAGATGACTGAAAAAATCTGTGCGCCTTTACAAATCGAAGATTTTGTGGTGCAGCCCGTCATTGACGTAAGCCCTCCCAAATGGCATTTGGCGCATACAACCTGGTTTTTTGAAACTTTTATCTTGAAACCTTATGCACCTGATTATCAGGAATTTCATCCGGATTTTAGTTTTCTATTCAATAGCTATTACGAAAATGTTGGCAAAAGAGTTTTGCGCCCAAACCGGGGCAATATGACCCGCCCGACTGTCGCGGAAGTCTATGCCTATAGAAAGTATGTAGACAAAAAAATGCTTTCTTTTTTAGAAAACACTGTATTTAGCAAAGAACTGGAGGCGCTTTGCTTGCTAGGGTACAATCACGAACAACAACATCAAGAATTGCTCGTAACGGATATAAAATATATTTTAGGTGGAAATCCCCTATTCCCTGCCTTGCAAAATGCGCCTTTTTCGAATTCAAGCAGGTCACTAAAAACCAATTATTTAGGTATTGAAGCAGGTGTTTACACTATAGGCTATGAAGGCGACGGTTTTCATTTTGACAATGAATTGGGCGTACACAAAGTTTATTTACATGCTTTTCGGTGTGAGGACCGGCTTATAACGAATGGAGAGTATTTGGAATTTATGGAGGCGGGTGCATACCAGGATTTTAACCTTTGGTTGGCAGAGGCCTGGGATTGGGTAAAGGCGAACCATGTTGTGGCACCTATGTATTGGCATTTAATAGAGGGAGAATGGTATTATTACACGCTAAATGGTTTGCAAAAAGTTGACCTTTACGCACCTGTTACGCATGTGAGTTTTTATGAAGCGGAGGCCTATTCCCGCTGGCGAGACAAGCGTTTATTAACCGAATTTGAATGGGAAATTGCGTGCAATCTGTACAATCCAGCACCTAATGGCGGCACCTTCCTCGAATCGGAACACTATGCCCCGATGGCGCGTCAGGGCAATTATCCGCAGTTTCTGGGCGATGTTTGGGAATGGACAAACAGCAGCTATCTGCCCTATCCGTTTTTTCAAAAAGCAACGGGCGCTATTGGAGAATACAACGGCAAATTTATGGTCAATCAAATGGTGTTGCGGGGCGGATCCTGTGCAACCCCGCAATCACACATCCGCAATACATACCGAAATTTTTTCCAAACCAATTTGCGTTGGCAATTTACGGGTATCCGTTTGGCAGAATATATATGAATAATCAAACTTTCTCAACAGCATCCGTTGAAAAAGCGGTGGCGTTTTACTCAGAGGATAATCTTGATTTAGAACGTTGGTTTCAGGTAGCAGATACTGATTACTTGGCGCTGTTGTCCGTTCTCGATCTTGGTTTACTGTTCCCAGCGCCCCCTCACCGGTTGCGATTGCTTGATTTGGGTTGTGGAACTGGTCGTTTTCCAGAGATGGTGCGTACACATCTACCTAATAATGGCCAAACCATAGATTATGATTTTCTTGACCCCTCCGATTATTGCTTGAAGGTTATGCGAAAAAAGCTTATTTCACCTTACAGCCCCTGTCATGCTTTGCACTTGGGTGTCGAGTCTCTGGATAAATGGGGGAAGTTGCGATACGATATAATTTGGGCCATTCATTCGCTCTACTTCTTTGATAAACTAAAAATTCCAGATGTGATTCAAACGCTATCCGGATTACTAACTGAAAAAACAGGGGTTGGACTCATTTATATTTTTACCCGCAACTCATTCTATTTTAAATTGTACAATACATACAATGAAGTCTTTTCTAACTTATCTGCCCCTTATCTGACAGCAGAGCTGTTTACAGAAGCATTTGACAATACCGGTTTGCGTTATCGAGAGCAGTTATTGCATTTCCAGCATCAGATTGACCGGAGCGATCACCTGCTCTTGGAAAAGTACTTGCAGAAGTGCGTCCTTGATGCGACCCGGCCTTTAAAAGAGTGGTGGCAGCACGCTCCGCTTCGCGAGTTGGTTGATAATTGCCGGGAGGGTGACCATTATCGCTTTCCGCAAGAGCTTTCTGTAATACAGTTTGGCAATTTAAGACAGCCGATATTCAGGGAGCAAAAAAACAATTTTATTTAACCTCTAAATTTACTAGAAATGGCACCTCAACCACTTTTAAAATCAGGCGTTTTTATACAAAAAGGCTATTTAGATGCAGGTAGCTGCAACAAACTTTTGGAACAAATAACCAGTTATCGCAACACACACCAGGTGCCAACTATAGAGCGTAAATTCAAAGAGCGTTCGCTTAAGTATCAGGTAATTGATGGCATAGCCATTAAAAACCATTTACCCGATTTTACAGTTTTATATGATAAGATAAATAATTTGGTTAATAGCGCGTATGGCTCTGAATTATACCCTTTGGAAAATCAGCAAGTAGGGCTTAATATTAATATTACGCCAGTAGGCGGAGAATATCGTTGGCATTATGACAGAAACCGTTTGACTGCTATTTTGTATTTGAATGAGGTCGAAGGTGGCGAAACAGAAATTTATCCCAATTATAGGATTAAAGCAAAAAATAGCCGTTGGCAACAATGGTGGGACAACTTTTTGATGAAGAAATGGATCCGGAATGCTTTTTCCAAAATGCAGGTTATCAAGCCAGAAACAGGCATGTTGGTATTGATGCTGGGTAACCGTTCCCTTCATAGTGTTCGAGAAGTGTTAGGCGACAAAGACAGGGTTAACATAATTGCCTCTTTTGATGAGAAAGATCAATCATTTTCTGTCTCACCTAAGCTAGACCATTATTTATACCTGCAAGCAGCAAGGTTTGAATCAGACCCCAATTACCTGGATGCTTAAGAACATTATTTTTTACCAATCAGTCCTGATCTATGGTGATTCAAAGACCTTCCCAACAACTGCACCAACAATTTGCGAAAGATGTGAAAGAAGGCCTAACTTCTTTTCCAAAATTCCTGTCATCAAAATATTTTTACAATGCAGAAGGCAGTCGTATATTCCAAGAAATCATGCAATTGGAAGCATATTATCTAACAAATTGCGAATACTATATATTGAACACCTACAAAGCTAATATACTTAACATTTTTCCAGATTCTTTTGACTTATTGGAGTTAGGCGCTGGCGATGGGTTAAAAACCAAAATTTTATTGAAGTATTTTTTATCAGAAAAAGTTGATTTCAGGTACGTGCCCATTGATATTTCCCTGGATATTTTGCATCACTTAAAAGAAAGTTTAGCCGAAGAAATGCCTGATTTATGCGTTCAGATTTTCCATGACGATTATTTTGGGGCCTTGAAAAAAACTTCTACGCTTTCTGACAGACCAAAAGTTATCTTATTTTTAGGAGCGAATATTGGCAATTTTACCGTAGCAGAAGCAGAAGGCTTTCTCCAAAAACTCCGCGCGTCTTTGAATAAAGGTGACTTTTTATTGCTAGGCCTTGATCTGGTTAAAAACCCAGAGACGATACTCGCCGCTTATGGCGATACAAAGGGCATTACGGCGGCTTTTAATTATAACCTGCTACATAGGATCAATGATGAATTTAATGCCAACTTTGATATATCAAAGTTTATGCACTATCCAACTTACCACCCGCAAACAGGTGAAACTAAAAGCTACTTAATAAGCAAAGAAACACAAAACGTTTGGATAAAAGATTTGGAATTGTCCGTGAGTTTTGACGCTTGGGAAAGTATATATACAGAGGTGTCACAAAAGTTTACACTTTCTCAAATTTATAAAATGGCCAAAGCGGCAGGATTTAAGGTTGAAGATCAATTTTTTGATCGCAATGAATATTTTACGGATACGGTTTGGCAGGCCGTTTAACCAATTAAATTTCTATGCAAAAAAACAGTTCCATTGAATTACAAAACGTCTCTCAGACTTATGGCCAAAGCGAGGTTTTATCAGATATATCTCTTTCCTTTAAAGCCTATTCTGTAACTGCTTTAATGGGAAAAAGCGGCAGTGGCAAATCCACGCTTTTACAATTGATCAATGGCATGATAAAGCCTTCAAAAGGTATTGTGCGTGTTTTCGGCAATGCCTTTGATTACAACAAGGCCAACGAAATCAGATTGAAGATTGGCTATGTTGTGCAACAAGTCGGGTTGTTCCCGCACTTGAATTTATATGACAATATTAGCCTGCTGGGCAAAATAACTAAAATGCCCAAAGAAGATATGAAATCCCGGGCTATTTCTCTGATAGATACGGTACAATTACCGCATGCATATCTTGAGAAGTTCCCGCACGAATTGTCGGGCGGCGAACAACAGCGCGCGGGGCTGTGTCGCGCTTTATTTCTAAGGCCCGCTATTTTGTTGATGGACGAGCCATTTGCAGCCTTGGATTATGCGACCAAGCAGGCTATATATAATTATTTTTTACTGATTCAACAATCAGAGCCCTGCACCGTGGTTCTTGTCACACACGATTGGCAGGAGGCCATGACACTGGCCGATGAATATGTCTGGCTCGAAAACGGGAAAATCAAAAGCAAGGGCAGCAAAACAGCGTTGTCATCTATTCAATCTGACTATCAATCTGCATAATGAAACATTTTATTACTTCTATTTTATTCATTTGGATCATTCCGTTTAATGCTTTTTCGCAAACAACCCTTAGTGTGGGCGCGAAGCATTTTAATGAGGGATATATCTTAGGTGAAATGGTGGCACTTATTTTAGAAGATGGCGGTTTTAAAGTGGAGCGAAAATTCAATCTGGGCGGTACCGCCGTAACCTTTGAAGCCTTGAAAAACAAAGCAATAGACGTATATCCCGAATATTCAGGCACCATCGCAGCAGAGATTTTGAAGGAAAAAACAACGACTATTGATTCCTTAAATAGCATTTTGCAAAAACGTTTTCAACTTGAAATTTCTGCGCCTTATGGCTTCAACAATACTTATGCTATTACAATCACTCCTAAGCTGGCGCAAAAACTTCAACTTAATACCATTTCTGATTTATCTAAATATCCTGAATTGAAGGCTGGCCTGAGTTATGAATTTTTGAAAAGAGAAGATGGCTGGGCAAATTTAGCAAAAGGTTATCAGTTGAAACAAAAAGCCACAGGTTTAGAACATGGGCTTTCTTATCAAGCATTATTAAACCATGAAATTGATTTTACAGATGCCGCTTCAACAGATGGCGAACTAAACAAGTATGGATTTGTCATTTTGAAAGACGACCTCCATTTTTTCCCTGTGTATGAAGCGGTTTCTTTTTATCAATCTTCTTTGCCCGAAAAAGCAAAAAATTTATTAAAAAAATTAGACAATGCCATAAATGATGAAGAAATGGCGCGGCTTAATTCGTTGGCTTTGTTCCATAATCAAGACCACACGGATATTGCGCGTAATTTTTTAATAGAAAGGAAATTGATTCAAAACAGTAGTTTAGAAAAAAAATCAAACGCGCAGGATATTCTAGAACACGCCCTGGTGCATTTAAAATTAACTTTATTGTCTTTGCTTGCGGCCATATTGGTAGCTATTCCATTGGGTATTGTGTTATATCGGTTTCAGAAACTATCAAAACCAATTTTATATTTAACCGGTATAATGCAGACCATCCCTTCCATTGCCTTGTTAGCATTGATGATTCCGTTTTTGGGCATCGGCGTTGTTCCTGCGGTCGTTGCTTTGTTTTTATACGCGCTTTTGCCGATTTTACGCAACACTGTTATTGGTCTTATTTCTGTAGAGCCACAATTCAAAAAAGTAGCCACCGCGATTGGACTAAATGAAGCACAAAAACTGCGTCTAATAGAACTGCCTCTGGCCATGCCAATGATTTTAACAGGTATCCGGACAGCCGCAGTGATTAATGTTGGGACTGCAACTTTGGCTGCTTTCATTGGAGCGGGTGGATTGGGCGAGTTTATTGTAACGGGTTTGGCACTAAATAATACAAATTTGATTCTAATGGGGGCCATTCCTTCCGCTTTGTTGGCTATATTGATCGAATTGGGTTTTGAATTTTTGGAGCGAATGCTTATTTCCAAACATTTGCGACAAGATATTTTAAAATAGTTGTTTATTTTTAACCCTTTTTTACTTTTGCTCATGCAAAAATCGGCGGGCGACAGATCTTACAAAATGCCGTCGCCTCTGGAAAATATAAAAACACCTAAAGTTCACCTTAATTATTAACAATTATGAAACCTGTCCACGCTCGCTTTCTTATCCTCCTGTCCATGGCATCTGTCGTATTATTTGGTGCCAGATCCTTAAACGATGATCCGCCCACAAACCGGGATCATTTCGAATTCTCCCATGGCACCTTTTTGATTCCAGAAATAGAAGAGGGTCAACAAACCTGCAGTAATGGGATAGAATCGCCCGATTCCCTGATGGTGCCTCCTGAAGGTTCTTTTTATATTCAGGACTATGAAAAAAAGCTCTTTTCTTTTATCCTTCATCGGCAGTATGACACCAAACTTGGTTGGTGCTCAGACAAACGCGTACGCGATACGGGGCCATTTTCTGAAAGCGTCTATTATTCGGGCCACCAGGCTGTACGGATATACTATTCGCCGAAAATGATGTATTGGCTTACTGGCAACCCCGAGTATTGGCAGGAGGGAATGAGGTCGGGAAAAGCAAAACCCAAAAAGGCGCGAACAGGCGAAGTGCCGGAAGGTGCTATGATTATCAAGGAAATGTTGCTACCGCCTGCACAAATTTACTGGCAATTGGACTCCCTCATCAAACAGAAAACAGATTGTCCTCTAGACTCCGTCAATCAATATTATGAGCGAGTGGTCAATAACTTAATAAGAGGTTGGGTGGTAATGGTCAAGGCCGAGTCCCACTCCAGAGACGGTTGGTTTTGGGCCGCCATAGGCGCAGAGGACTCCTCACAAAAGGATCTTAATGCAGCAGTCAATAATCAATTGGACGACTACAGTCACATGCAATACTCCAGCTTCGGGCAACCCACCTGCCTGCGCTGCCATTCTTCGACCGCCGAAGACTTTACCTTCGCTGACATCAAAAACGTGGAAGGCAACTTCCACCTCGACAAGGACAGTGTTTACCAGTACTGCCCATCTTGTCCGGAACAAAACTTGCTCCTCTTTTACTCAGATAACTCTTGGCAGGACACCGCCTATATTAACAGCCATGACTCTGATTTTTTTTCAAGGGTGTTTCAATCCATGCCTTCCTGCTTAAACAAAGAAGAGGTAATGAAATTGTTCGAGGTGTCGCCATGGTTGCGCCCATGGTCTTCGCAAAACACAGAAGGTCACCTTGACGCCCACCTTTTTAAACAACTTCAGCCTAGTTGGATTCCTCGAAATCACACAAACCCTGCTTTTCTCCGTTTTTATCCATCTTTCCCGGACTCGAATGGAACAGGAGTAAAATCCTTTCCGAGCCAATGGTCAGATCACGTTGTGCAACAGGCCAAAATAACCAGCCATTACATCACTTCCGACAATTGCCTTGGTTGCCATGGTGGATTGGGCGGAGCGCCTCCAGGTGTAACGATGTTCGCCCAAACAGGCCCTAATTATGGAGATGGGTATAGTTTCTCCGAATATGGGGAGTGGCGTTGGTCGCCCATGGGGCTGGCTGGGCGCGACCCTATCTTTTATGCCCAATTGGAGAGCGAAATGGTGATACTCGGTCAGGATGCGCAACGATATCATTGGGCCAATAAAAAATTGAAGAAAATGCAGGAGCAAGTCACCAGCACCTGCCTGAGCTGCCACGGCGCCATGGGACAGCGGCAACTCAAGATTGATGCACGTGCGGATAAAACCCTCGATTCTCTATTTAGGGTTGAATATGTTTACCTGACAGAAGCCTTGTCAAAGAATGACAAAAAGCCGGCGAACTACCAATACCACAAATACGGCGAACTGGCTCGTGAAGGCATCAGCTGTACGGTTTGCCATCATATTGATCCTCCTTCACCCGAGGATGTTGGCAAATGGGCCCCAAAGCAGCCTAATTGGGTCAATAAAAACACCCCGAAAGAGTTGGCTTATCTGTTGTTTCACAATACGACTGGGCAGTATGTGCAAGCCGCTGCCAATGTATTAAATGGCCCGTTCAAGGATGTAAAGACCTTGCCCATGGAGCATGATTTGGGTTACACCCCAACCCACAATGAATTTACCAAGCGTTCTGAAATGTGCGGCACTTGTCATACCATAAACCTGCCCAACATTGGACAAAAATTGGAGGCAAATTCTGTGCTCAATGCCGCCGAACAAAATCCGGCGCTTAAACCCTATAACCACACCATAGAGCAGGCGACTTTCCTGGAATGGCAGAATAGCGCATTTTCCGCCGGCAAAACATTCAAAAGTTGCCAGGATTGTCACATGCCCAACAGTTTTGAAAGTTTGGACGGCAAGGTCAAAATCAATCAAATCACCACAAAAATCGCAACGATCCAGGATTTGGATTATCCGGTCGCAGACAATGAGCTGCCAAGCGCAGAAATCAATATCCCCTACAGAAGGGATTATCGGCGGCACGAACACGTGGGGCTAAACGCATTCTTATTGCAACTTTTTAATCAATTTCCTGAAATCCTGGGGGTATCCAAGGGGCAAGACCCCATGACATACGCCAGCAATGGAAATGCCGTGGCATTCAATAACATACTGCTCCAGGCGCGAAATGAAACCGTTGACCTGGATTTTAAAGTAGATTCGTTTACCAAACAGTCGCTTAAAGTAGCGGTTACGGTAAAGAACAAAACCGGGCACCGCTACCCAAGCGGGGTTTCTTTCCGACGGGCTTTTATCGAAGTCATCGTAATGCAAGGAGACCAAGTAGTTTGGGGCTCTGGCCGTACCAATGAGGTGGGCATCATCGTAGATGAAAATGGCGTGCCGCTCCAAACAGAGTTTTTAAAAAGCCCTAAAGATTACCAGCCTCACTATCAGCGGATCACCCAACAGAACCAGGTGCAGATTTACGAGGAACTCAACCAGAATGCACAATTTGACTTTACCACCAGCTTTATTCACCGGGTTTATCAAATCAAAGACAATAGATTGTTGCCTCAAGGCTGGCGCGATTCAATGTTTTTCAAATCACAGGGGGAAGTGATACAGCAGTTTATGGAAGCGACCGATCCGATCGGTGTGAATGGCGACCCAGATTATAAAGACCAGGGGCCTGCATTCCCAGGCATGGATCAATTGACCTATGATATCCAATTGCCCAAGGGCGTTGACCCTGCCAAACTAAGTATCAAGGTCACCATATATAACCAGTCCATACCACCTTATTACCTGAACCAACGCTTTACGACAGCGCCCAATGGCGAGGCTACCAAGCGACTTTATTACCTCACCAGCCACCTCAATTTGAGGCCAACGGCCTTGAAGGATTGGAAGTTGCCCTTGGTATCGAGGGAAAAGAGTTATAAGTCTGGTGGGTGGAATTAACCGCAGAGGCGCAGAGGCGCAAAGGATTGATTTTCAAACGCTCCGTGCCTCTGCGGTTAATTTGACCTTCAAACTGGCGGGTATTGATTTTGATGGACCACCCCTCAAATAATTTTCGGTCATTTGCAGTAGATATACCTCAGGCCACCAGGTTTTGTGCATTCGGTTTGGCGACGTTTACTAAACTTTGAAAGTTTAGTAAACGTATCTTCGGCTTTTCCCATGCACAAAACCTGGCGGCGTGAGATATAGAACCAAAATTATCCCCGTATGGTATTTGACATACTGCTCACTTTTTTCCTTGTTTTTCTCAACGGTTTTTTTGTAGCCGCCGAATTTGCCATCGTCAAGGTGCGCTATTCACAAATCGAACTGCGCGCCAAAACGGGCAACCGCATGGCGGGTTTGGCGCAACAAATGCTGGACAACCTCGATTCTTTCCTGTCTGCTACCCAACTCGGCATCACCCTCGCCAGTCTTGGCCTGGGTTGGATCGGCGAGCCGGTGGTATCAAAAATCCTGATTGCCATTTTTCATGGGCTGGGATTAAATGTGCAGGATGAGATGGCCCACCAAATCGCCTTGCCCGTGGCCTTTGCCCTCATCACGGTACTGCACATTGTTTTTGGCGAACTGGCGCCCAAATCCATCGCCATCCGGAAGCCGGAAGAAACCACGTTGTTCGTGTCGTTCCCGATGCGGGCGTTTTTTGTGATGTTCCGGCCTTTTATCTGGATCCTCAATGGCCTCGCCAACCGAATCCTGAAAACCATTGGCATCCAGCCCGCTGAAGAACACGAAGCGCACAGCACCGAAGAACTCCGCCTGCTCGTGCGCCAAGGCCACAAAAGCGGTGCTATCAAGGAGGATAATTTCCAGATCATACAGAATGCTTTTGATTTTTCTGAACTGACGGCTCAGCAAGTCATGGTGCCGCGCAAAAACATTTTTGCGCTAGAAATAGACACCCCGCGTGAAGAAATCCTTCAAGCGGTCATTGAAAACAGCTATTCGCGCATCCCGGTGTATGAAGACGACATTGACAACCTCATGGGGATCGTGTTTGCCAAAGACATTTTCAAGGCCAATACCAAAGGCGAAGACTGGAACCTAAAAGAACTGATGCGCCCCGTGCATTTCGTGTACAACTCAGCCCGGCTCAACCGGGTGCTGAAGGATTTTCAGGGCAAAAAAATACACGTCGGCATGGTGATAGACGAGTATGGTGGCACCGAGGGCCTGATCGCCATGGAAGACATCCTGGAGGAACTGGTGGGCGAAATCCAGGACGAGCACGACGACGAGGTATCACCGGTGACCAAAAACGAGGACGGCACTTTCAACGTGTCGGGCATTGCGCCGCTGCACGATGTGAACAATTATTTACCCCTTCCATTTCCCGAAAACAAGCAGTACAACACGCTCAACGGGTTGGTGCTCAATCGTTTTGGGCGCATCCCGTTGAGCAACGACGCGTTCACGGTGCCGCCCTACGAAATCACCGTGCTGGAGCGGAGGCAGAATATATTGATGTTGTTGAGGGTGAGGTTGTTGGAGGAGATTGGGGAGGCGGAGGAGGATGAGGCGTGAAAATGGACTTCTGAGAGAGGCGATTCGGCTGTTGGTGCATTGATGAAGATTGCACGGATGCCTTCCATAATGCCCATTTTCTGTGATACAGTTTTCATTTCTTTTAGAGGATAAGTTTTTAAATTTTCGAGCAAAACGTCGGAAGGATTTTTTGCGGATTTGCGGGCGACAAAAAATTACACAGCCAAACCGTTTCTATCTTTTTTCAACAGTGATATCACCAAAAAACTAAAACCTAAAAGGGACAGCAATCCCCTTGTCGCATGAGAACATTCCCATGATTCTCGCAGTTCCTGCCAGTTTCCGGGCAGGTTTGTCCAGTTCAAAGTGGCTTGATTTGTTGGAAACACATTTGCGAAAAAAATAGCTATACTTGCCATAAAACAAAACAATGCAGCCAATAACGAAATACTGAATGGCGTAATGGATTTACTAATTGAGATAAGAAAAGAATCGAAAACTAAAAAGGATTTTGCAACCAGCGATAAAATCAGAAACCAGCTGGCTGCAATAGGAATTATTTTAAAAGATGAGAAGGGTGGAGAAATGAACTGGGGTATAAATTAAAAAGTACTGATTCCCTATTTTAAAAAAGCTGTTCAGTAATGAACAGCTTTTTTATTAAAGACATTAAACAAATAAATTTTTTTTAATTTTTTCAAAACAAATAGTGAACAAAATTCACGCTCATTCCGTTTAAGTAAAAAACTAAAAACTTAAACAAATGAAATCAACAATCAACAAAATCTTATTAGCTGCCTTAACAGGTTCAATAATCAGTTTATCATCCTGTAAAAAAGACGATGCTCCTGTTGTTACCAATACGGTTACTGATGTAGTAGTTAATGCAGCAAGTTTCAGCGTACTGGAAGAAGCGGTAGTAAAAGCTAATTTAGCTACCACCTTAAGTGGCGCAGGACCCTTTACCGTATTTGCTCCGGATAATGCCGCCTTTGCTGCCGCTGGTATAAGTTCAGCTACTGTTGCATCGCTAAATTCTACACAGCTTAGCGATCTGTTACTGTACCACACTATTGGTTCAAAAATTCTGGCTGCTGCTGTGCCGGCAGGTCCTAATGCCAAAGTGATTACTGCCGGTGGAGACTCGGTATTTGTT
>JANMME010000580.1:0-2575 GCA_031373015.1 Saprospiraceae bacterium | reverse complement strand
AAAACGTCACATTCAACCCAACCAACACGATTTTGGCCATCGGGTAATTGAGGTAGTCAACGCCGGCACTAAATGAATTCTGGCTCGGGAATTCAGGTGTATATCCCGAATAAGCCTGTTTTGTCCAAAGGTTGGTTCCACTGGCGTATAAACGGGCTCGGGTCATACCAACATGGGAGAGCCAACGAGTGGGCAAAGAATAGCCCAGTGCCACCGTTCTCAAGCGGAAAAACGCGCCGTCTTCTACCAAAAAATCAGACATTTTGTAGTTTGGGATGCCGCCATTCGTTACCCTTGGTACCGTGTTGCTGGTGCCTTCTCCCGTCCAATGATTATCATACCAAATCGTTTCCCAGTTGGGCGTATCGAAACGTTCTAAAGTCTTGGCATTTACCACTTTGTTGCCTTTTACACCAAAGAAATCGGCTGCGATGTCAAAGCCAAAAAGTTCAAGACCTGCCGAAAATCCATAGGTCAGAGTCGGGATGGGGCTGCCCAGATAGGTGCGGTCAGAACCATCCATTTTGCCATCGCCGTTGGTGTCGGCAAAGCGGAAATCGCCGGGCTCTGTTTTGTCAAAATGGGGCGAGCTGTCAATCTCGTCTTGATTTTGAAACACTCCTGCCACTTTGTACCCATAAAATGCCCCAATAGGATTACCGACTGTTGTGCGGGTAGCGAAATCTCCCTGCCCCGTAAGTGCATCAAATATCTCGGGTTTGCCTTCATTGAGCTTTATCACTTTGTTTTTCACAGGCGACATGATCAGCCCCAGATTGTAGCTGATTTTGCCTCTAGTTTCACGCCATTGCAAGGTGAAATCCCAGCCGACGTTTTCGACTTGTGCCGCATTTACAAAAGGGAAAGCTCCGGAACCGACGTAATCAGGAATATTGAGGCGGCTTAAAATATCAAAAGTGAATCGCTTGTACCAATCTATTTCGGCATTAAAACGCCCCTGGAACAAGGCGAATTCAAGCCCCACATCGGTTTGGCGGGTGGTTTCCCAGCGCACATTAGCGTTGGCATAATCTACGAGCGTGGCACCGGGCTGAATGGTGTCGCCGAATGCACTGTAAAGGAATTCGGTAATCGTGCCCAGCGAAGGATATTCCTGAATCTTGTCATTGCCGGTGATGCCCCATGAGGCTCGGAGTTTTAATCGTTCAATCAACCGTTGACCACGCATAAACGGTTCTTCTGAAATATTCCAACCGGCAGCCACCGAAGGGAAATATCCCCATCGGTTGGCTTTTGAAAAACGCGAAGAACCGTCGGCCCGCAAAGAAGCGGTGAAAAGATAGCGATCAAAAAAAGTGGCATTGGCACGGGCGAGGTAACTGATCATGGCCCATTCGCTGATCTGTTCGCCATCGGGCTGGAGGATTTTATCAATGGTGTGACGGCTATTGTAGGTAAATTCCTGCGCCGTTTGGCCAGCCAACAGGTCCATGTGTACATCTTCCCATTCTTTTTTGTAGCTCAGGGTATTTTCCCAAAGCCAGGTGCGCCGATGGCTGGTGTCGCGTGTGGTGTGTTCCACATCATTGAGCTGCGAAGAGGTCACCTTGAATACGGGTTCAAAACCATAAAGCCGCCCATCGTTGCGGTCAAAACCGTAACTCGTTTTGAAAGTGAAGTCCTTCAGGAAATTCCAATCTGCATAAACGGTTCCTACCCAACGGTTCACGCGATAATATTGATCGTTCTTGTAAAAAAGATCAGCGGCTGGATTGCCAATGGACTGGCCGAATTTTGTGGGGTCAGAAAATTTTCCTGTACTATCGTACACCGCATAAATGGGCGGCATCCTATACATCCCTCCACCGATGTTTCCACCCACAGTGTTGAGTAAAGCGTTTGCATACGCGACATTCGCGCCAATTTTGAGCGTTTTCAAGATCGGGTACACCCCATTGAAACGCCCCGTATAGCGCTCAAAACTTGTCTCTCTTAAAATCCCTTCTTGATTGATATAATTGCCAGAGATATTATAGTTCAGTTTTTTCCACACGCCGTTTGCGCCCAACTGCACGTTGCCCATGGCAGCATCTTGTAATACTACATCCTGCCAGTCTGTACCGGCTCCGAATCGCTCGGGATTGGGCAAGGGCTTGGTGTTGCCCGGCAGTTCATTGTACATCTGCGCAAATTGCGCCCCATTGGCGAGCGAGAGTTTTTTGGCAATCTGTTGATTTCCGTAGTATGAGCTCAACGTAAAGACGGCTTTTCGATTTGCCGTGCCACTTTTGGTGGTGATGATGATCACTCCGTTGGCCCCACGATTGCCGTAAATGGCTGTTGAGGAAGCATCTTTAAGCACTTCAATACTCGCCACGTCTTGCGGGTTCACAAACGAAGCATCGTCCAGCAACATTCCGTCTACGACGTAAAGCGGACTGGAGTTGTTGAGTGTACCCGTTCCCCGTATTCGTATAATGGCGCCTACACCCGGTTCGCCACTCGCAGGGGAGACGTACACACCCGCCATTTTGCCCTGCAAGGCTTGCTCGACGGTGGCCGTTGGTATGCGCTCAATGTCTTTTGCTTTCACCGTTCCAACAGCGCCCGTGTG
>JANMME010000456.1:0-3141 GCA_031373015.1 Saprospiraceae bacterium | reverse complement strand
TGTACCCGAAACCCGGCTTTGATAGCAGCACGGATATACTTTCGCCAACGCGCCGCATTGGATTCCCAACCATGAAGAAAAAGGATGGTTTGAGCGTCTGGGTTTGAGGATTCCCAAAGATAGTTGCGGATTGTAAGCCCTTCTGCATGAAAAGTGGAATGGATCGCTGTAGCTAAAAATTCGCGGTCTTTGTCGCGCACAGGAAATTGCTTAGGCGTACAAAAAATACGAAATGCCAAACGCCCAGCCAGCATAGGAGAGACTGCAGCCAGCGCGTTGAGCAGCTTGCCTACACGACGGATTCTTTTTAGCGTTGATTCTGTCATTGCGTCATTAGGTCATTGGTCGTCATTAGGTCATTGGTCGTCATTGATCAATGACCCAATGACGACCAATGACGCAATGACGATTTACCACTTCACAAGGCCCATCAATTTTTTTGCGTTTTCGGCATTGGAGAATTCGACCTCCAAAACGGCGCGCCGCTCTGCAATTTTCCCGGGTTCAAAAGGCACGTTGATGAGTGCCTCAATGGTTTGTCGCATGGCTGCGGCAGAATTGCGGACATAGCAAAGTTTGGCAAGGCCCGTGCCCCGCACGATATGATCATTAACGATGCAAAAACGGCCACGGAAGAGCGCATTGATGAGTTTAAGTTTGACCCCCGAGGACTGAGACGACACCAAGAGGTTGACCTGGGCTTTTGCGAGCAGGTTATTCATCTCGGCTTCGTCAGGGTTTTCTACGAGACGTATATGATCATGCTGAGCAACAAGCTCCCGCAAACGTTCTGAAGGGGCCATTCCTGCAATAACAAAGGGGATGTCAAATTCAGCAAATACTTCTTCTATAAGCCAGATGGCAGCAATTTCGTTGTCTGGGACGCTGAGTTTTCCGTGAAAGAGCACATACTCACCGCGACCCGGTTGGCTTTCTACCAACGTATTGGGGTGAAAGGCAGGGATATAGTGCGTGTTTGCTTTCAAGGCGCGATAATAAGCCTCGTCTGTTCCTGAAATTGCGATGATCTCGTCGGCATGGAGCAGCACTTTCGGCTCTATGCGCTGGAGTTTGATGCTTTCTGAAAAATAGTACGCCTTCTCAAGCGGAGCGGTGGCCGGTGTAAGTTCAGAGAGGCTTTCATAATACTGCCATTCTATGTTGTGCATCCGCAAAAGTTTTTGGCGGCTGCGCAGGCTGGGATGCCAGATGAGGCCAGCCGTATGCATGCCCTCGAACAAGATAGGGTGCTGGTCTTTTCGCAGGCGTTTTAGCAGGGCACTGCTTTGACGGGTGCGCATAATAAAAGGAAGCAAGCTGAATTGGTAGAACAAAGAGCGGCTTCGTTTGTAGTAGTATATCTCGTGACAGTAGTTTGCAAGTTCAGGCTGAGGCGTACGATCCCCGTACTGGTAACAGTGAAGGATGACTTTGACCCCTTGGGCGTGGAGTGCTTTAATCTGGTTGAAGATGACGATAACGCCACCATAATTGGCTGGATAAGGGATGTCAAAAGAAACGATGTGGAGAAGCATGGGTCTGTGATGGGTTGGACGTACAACTTTTGGCCGTCACTTTCCGAATCGGCGCCACAAAGGTAGGATGTTTTTATTGGAGGGAATATCGTGTCGCAAAACGGAATATTGATGGCTTTTAATTTCTTCCTGGATGACAAAATTTCGCGAACAGATTCATCCAAGAATAGATCAAAAACTATTATGTTTGGAGAATTTTCATTTTTGAAAAAATTTTTCCTTCTTCACTTGCTTTACATTTACAGGTTCGCATACCTTAGAGAAATTTTTTCATCCATATCCGTTCACTAAACAATTTGCTTATGAATATCACTTTTGAGGAGCTCCGTCGCATCAAACACGCACTACCCAGTGGCAGCGTGGCCAGAATCGCCCAAGAACTCAATCTTGATGAACAAACCGTGCGCAATTATTTTGGGGCGCACCAGTACAAGGACGGGCAAGTGGTTGAATTCCACCTGGAGCCTGGCCCGAACGGTGGCATCGTCCACATCGAAGACACCACGATTTTGGACCGCGCTCAGCAAATTCTCGCAGAGCTCAACAAAGGCCATTAACAAAAAACAATTTCAAACCACCCACTATCATTTTTGCAGCACGTCCGGGTCAAATTTGGCCGGGCGATTAAAAGGGAAACCGGCCTGAGCATCGCGGTTTCCCTTTTCTTTTGGCCCAATGATATTATTTTCATGTTGGAAGAAACTTTTGTCGAATCTGCTTCGTTTGCCTATTCCAAAAGTTAACCCATAACAATTTCCACCAATGAAAAACATTGTGCTAGTATCCCTGCTGTATGCAGCAATTTTCAGCTCCTGCGCCAGTTCAAAACCCGATGCCAAGACGCTGCGCACCTTAGCAGAAATGAAAGAAAACGGCCTTGTCATCTGGTTACCTGACTCCAAACGCCGCCTCGAATACTTCAAGTCCAAAGGTTGGAGCAAAGATGCCACAAAGGAACAAGCTGAAATAGAAAAGGGAAACCGCGAGTTAGTGGGGTACTATAAGGCCCATTTTGACTTTTGCAAAGTCAATTTTTACTACACCAGCTTAGAAGAAGACCTCAGAAACGGCATTCCTGTGCTGCTCAACGCCGATATGAAACCCGACGCTTCCATCTCTTTGCCCAAAAAAATAATCTTGGGGGGCTTTTATTACAGGGACGACATAGAACACTCCCCTTATATGACTCGGCAATTTTGGGTTGAAAACTCCAAGATCAAGATGAAATTGGTCTCAGAGTCTTTCTCGAAACCGCGAAATGTAAAAATACCCTACCCTGAGTACGACATCATCCGACTGAATAAAAAGTTGGCAAAGATGGCAACCCAAAATAATACCCAGTAATCTGCCCAAAGAGTGACTTTTGAAGGCATGCTATTAGGCCCGCCCAACAATTTTTGATTGTCGGGCGGGCTTGTTTTTTTAACATTGCGGCGAAATTTTCACGGGGTTGTGTCAAAAGCCTAGTGCCGCGTCCAGTAAATAAACCAAGAAATTGGGTGACAAAACGTTAAATTTTAAAGGCATGTGGGGGGCGCAAATCGGGACAAATTAAACCACGAACAAACCAGAGAAAGGAAAAAATTTGCCGCCACAAAAAATCGTT
>JANMME010000418.1:0-4858 GCA_031373015.1 Saprospiraceae bacterium | reverse complement strand
TTTTCAAATATTTTCAGTTCCAGCGGCTTTGAAATAACAAGCGCCAACAGCACTGCCATGAGCAAGCGCGGAAAAGCCACGAAAAAATCTCGCCACCATTTGCCGTTGCTTTTCATGCTCATTACGATATAGCGGTCAAGGTTGAAAATCATCAGGCCCCACACGAGCCCGAAAGCTCCCGCCAGCCAATAGGAATCAAAAACGGTGAAAAGTGCGTATCCAGAGGAGAAAAAGGCCAGTACACCCGTAAAAAACACGGTGGCGCCGATACCCGCGTATTTGTTGCGGTCGGTGGGGCATTTTTCCAGTACGCTGGATTCCACGCCGGAACAGAAAAGGAAGAAGTTTTGTATGTTTCTCATAGCATTAAATAGCGCGAATTTCAATTCGCAGAAAGTTTGACAAGACATCTGTGTGAAAACAATGACTCGTAGTTTGTGCCAAAGAACTCACTAAACGTCTATGACAAAACGCTGTTTTCGATAAACAAGGTACTTGGCTATACAAAATAGCCCATTGATATAAACTTCCCGAAAGTTTGAAATTTTGGGGAAGTTCAAATCACCACCTTCCTACCTTTGCTACATGAAAATTCACACCCTGGATCTGGAATTTTTAGGGATCGAAAAATCTATCGCCATATTTGTGGTGGAAGGCCCCGCCGGGCTGGCACTCGTAGAAAGCGGCCCAGCCTCTACCCTACCCCATTTACAAAAAATGTTGGCTAAAAATGGCTGGGAAATGGCTGATTTTCAACACGTTTTCCTGTCGCACATTCATTTTGACCACGCAGGCGCCGCCTGGGCATTTGCTGATCAGGGAGCAAAAATTTACGTCCACCCCAGAGGTCTTCCACACCTCGCCCAACCTGAAAAACTCTACAACTCGGCGAGGATGATTTATGGCGAGGATATGAATCGGCTTTGGGGCGAGATGCGGCCTATCTCTGAAAGCCAACTGCATGCTCCCGAACACGGTGAAATCATCGAAGCAATTGGGCTTCGCTTCAGAGCTTGGCACACCCCTGGGCATGCCGTTCATCATATTGCCTGGGAAGTCACGTCCCCGCCTTACGAGGAGGAGGGTGTTTTATTTACGGGCGATGTCGCCGGCGTTCGTATGGGCATACTAGTAATTTTTAAACACATAGGCACATAGGACACATAGTTTTTAGTATCGCATCCTAGTGTGCTCTATGTGCCTATGTGTTTAAAAGCTGCAAGTATCTTGACCATAATCGACAATGAGTGTACTAAAAAAGATTGAAAATCGGGATGTCCTCATTGTAGGGGACGTGATGATTGACCGCTACCTAAGGGGTTCTGTGAGCCGCATTTCGCCCGAAGCGCCTGTGCCGGTGGTGCTGGAAAAGAGCATCGAAGACAGGCTCGGTGGAGCGGCGAACGTTGCGCTGAATGTTCAAGCCCTTGGAAGTCGCGCTTTTTTGTGCAGCTTCATTGGTGACGATGAAGACGGGGATAAATTTATGGAAAAACTCGCTGAACAGCATTTGCCTCAAATTGGAATGCTTAGATCCTCAAAACGCCGTACCACCGTCAAGACCCGTATCCTCGGCAACCACCAGCAAATGCTCCGGATAGACCGCGAAGACACCCACGATATTGACCCCGAGGAAGAAGGGAGATTATGGAATAAAGTCATGTCTATCATAAATCATGAACCCATCAAGGTCATTATTTTGCAAGATTACAACAAGGGGGTATTGACTGAATGGGTAATCAAAAGGATCTTGCACGACGTAAAAGAGAGAGGGGTCTTCACAGCAGTTGACCCCAAAAAGGCCAATTTTTTTGCTTACCAGGGGGTTAATTTGTTCAAACCCAATTTAAAAGAAGTACGCGAAAGCACGCCTTTCCCTATCTCCACCGAACTGGAATCACTGCAAAAAGCCTCCGATTTCCTTCGGGAAAAATTGGGCAACCAATATACTATGCTCACGCTTTCAGAAAAAGGACTATTTTTGGACGGCGGTGCTGGTGGCCAATGCTTCCCCACCACACCCAGAAACATTGCAGACGTGAGTGGTGCCGGAGATACGGTGATCAGTATAGCAGCCATGGCACTTGCGGCAGGATTGGACTTGGAAACGGTGGCATTGCTTTCTAATATGGCGGGCGGACAAGTGTGTGAATTGCCTGGGGTAGTGACTGTGGATCGCCAACGTCTGGAAAAAGAATTGATCAGCGCCAACGATTAGGAGGCAGTAGTACGTCTGTTAGGTAAAAAGTAAATTTTTCACTTATAAATTACTTGCCATGAGGACTTTCTGTACTTTTTATGCCACAATTCTTCTCGCCGCCCCAATTTTCGGGCAGGCTGGCGATCGTTCACCAGACACCTTGCTGCAACACACTTTTCAGGGACTCTTTGACCCGGCTGACACCATGCTGAACACGCCCTCTGGCGACGATCAACATTGGGTGAACTATGACCAGGACAATAAAAAGGGTCTCTGTGTCAACAATGGCATTACCCCAAAAGGCTGGTACTGGGAAAAAGACCTTGGTTTCAACGACCCCAGTATGACCGACAACTTTGCCTTCACCAGCTGTTCTTACCTCGATCCAAATTCTTCACTACAAAACAAAAACTGGCTCATTACTAGTCCAGTCTATATCCCTGACAACACTTATTGGCTTTGCTGGCGCTCCCTTTCATACTATGGCCCCGATTTCATGGACGGCTACCATGTGCTTGCCTCCACCAGTACAAACCTTCCCAATGGTTTCACAGACACGTTATTTAGTGCGGCTCAAACGAAAGCTAGATTGCAAGAAGGTTCGCTCTTTTTAAGCGACTACCTTTTCTCCCCTGGCTATATCCACGCCAACGGTTATACCGACACCACCTACTTTTTTCGTGATTCCGAACCGAAGGGGGATTTTTTCCATGGCAAGTTGGAACCGCACAGTGTAAGTCTCGCCAATTATGCAGAGCAAAGCATCTACATTGCATTTCTCCACGATTCTTATGACGATTTCCAATTGCAGGTAGATGATATTCTTGTTAGCAACACGAAGGTTTCAGCCACTGCCCTATCCAATTTTGCGTATTTCAACGTTTTACCCAACCCTGTACACGATTATACTTTCCTGAACTGGAAAACCAAAACGCCCCAAGAAGGGTACTTGAGTATCGTGGACCAATCAGGCAGAATTGTTTTTGAAAAACAGTTCAATGCTCGGGCAGAAGGACAAATCCATCTCGACACAGAAAGGTTCGCACCCGGAATTTACTACTGCAAATTGCAAACAGCCACAGGGCAAGCAACGAAATTGCTGGTTAAAATTTGATAGGGTGGACGTTGGACGGCCTCTAGTCCAACGTCCACTTCTTCTATTTTCCATCCAAATAGATCATCGCCCGCTCAACAATATCCTCCGCCACATCGCCCGGATAGAGGAAAGCCCGGTCGCGAAATATTTCACGCAGGACTGCTGAATCCAAGGCTGTGAGTTTGGAAGCAAATTGCTCGGCCCGCTCAAAACAGTACTGCAATCGGTCGAGCAAAAACTGATAATCTTTTATCCAGATGACCGTATTGGCCGGCAGGATGCGGAACAGTGACACTTTTTGATCCTGCCGAAACCTCGTGCTCAGGTTAGGCACGATGCTCAGTGAGGAAAGATTGCGCTGCGAAAGCTGGGTGGTCGGGTCGAAAGTTCGGATCGTGTCCACCTCATCGTCAAAGAGTTCGATACGATAGGGAAGTTCGTTGCCAAAAGAAAAAAGGTCAATGATGCCCCCCCGAATGGAAAATTGTCCGGGCTCAAAAACAAAGTCGGCACGCTCGAACCCATACTCGACCAGCACCTGGATCACAAAATCAGCATCAAGTTTTTCTCCTTTTTTTACCTCAATGCGGCTTTGGTTGAGCACTTCTGGTTTCACCACTTTTTCAAACAGTGCTTCGGGGTAGGTGACGATAACCCCACCCGCCGCTGCCTTAAGAGTACCGGGGGGCGGGGCAGAGGTGGTCATTTTGCTAATCACCTCTGAACGTTGTAGCATCTGGGTAGGATTCAGGTCGTCAAAAAACGCCGGGCGCTTGAATGAATCGGGGAAAAAGTAGACTGGTTGATCGGCCAAAAGCCCTTCCAGGTCATTTTGCCGATAGGCGGCTTCTTCTTTTGAATTGGCGATGAAAAGGTGGCAAGGGTGAGTGTTGACTGTTTTGCCCGCCCCCGCCTGCCAAGCCTTGGCGGGCAGGGAAGCCTTCCCGCCTGCCGAGCCTTCCTGCCCGCCAGGGGTTGGCAGGCGGGGGCGGGCAGGAGCGAAGGAGGGTGACTCTTGACTGTTGACCGTTGCCGCAACAACAAAAGACTCCTGCGCACCTGTTAAACCAGTAAGTTTTATTCTTGCCCCAGCAGCTTGATTTTCAAGGCTTTGGGCAATTTTTAATACCGCCGGGTGTTTGCGATAGGCAGCGAGGAGATGCGAGAGGTTGCTCATAAAAGGAGCCACGAAGGTAGGGGCTATTCCGCATTCCGTTCCAGCCAAAACTCGGCGCTGGTACCATCCGCCGTTTCTCTGTTTCCCATGAACCTGAAACCGCTTTTTAGGAGCACCCGTTGAGAGGCGCCATTGTCAGGATGGGTGAACGCCACCAGATGCTTCGCAGGTGATTGGCCAAAACAATATTGGCTCAGTGGTGGCACCAATTCACTGGCAATCCCCAGCCCCCTGTATTCGGGTGCGAGGATATACCCGATTTCATATTCATGACTTGATGGGTCATACACCACATGTCGCGCTACACAAAAACCCGTAAAGGCACCAGAATCCTTCATTTCAAGGACGAATGAGCCAAGTCCAGGGCATTTTTCTTCATATTCAG
>JANMME010000408.1:0-4360 GCA_031373015.1 Saprospiraceae bacterium | reverse complement strand
GGAGCAGCCAAAGCGTCGAGGATGCGGAGTACGGTATCCTGGTGCAGGTCCAAGCGTCCGACCATGAGTTCCTGATAGACTTCTGTAGCGCTGCTGTTTTGTTTGGTGCCCTGTGCTGTTACCAACTTGAAGAGTACTTGCAAAGCAAGGTTTTTCCCCGGCCCTTCCCCGGAACGATGGGGGAATAGGTGGTTGCTCACAATGTCTGTTTGCCGGTCGAGGAAGTCAGAGAGGACGTTGTGGAGTTTGTTTTCGCCTATTAAGGCAGTGTCGAATAAAATATAATTACGAATCACCCTTGATACCCTCTCCAAATCTTCCTGATACAACCTATCAAGGTAAACCTGCAACGTAGTAAGGTCAATTTCCCCTCGCTCATCGGTAAGATTCTCGAGTATCTGGCTGGAAGCGCCTTCCCCCAATTGAAATGCAGGGTAACCGGGATAGGGTGCCTGCAACGTGCCTTCCACCACCTGTAGCAGTTGCTCACGCCGCATTTTTTCCACCCGAAAACGGTACTCAAACAGAAACGGCAGTTCTTTTTCGTGGCGGTAAAAATGGGCGATGTATTCCTCGCGGGTCACAATGAGGAGTTTGCAAAAAAGGTCTTCTTCAAAAAGTTGAAGTTCCGCCAGGGCCTGGAAAAATTCCTGCTGCTCGGGTTCCTTGCCAAGGGTGAAAATCTCCTCAAACTGGTCAAGAATAAGGTACACCGGCACGTAAGCGATGTTGAACAGGTACTTGATGGCATCGCGCAGCGAGAGGTCTTTGGGCAAGGCGGGTTCTTTGCCGGGATAGCGCAGGCGGTAGCGCGAGCGGTACTGTTCCAGAACTTCGTCGCGCAGGGAATCAATAAAGTTAGTGCCACGGCGCACGAAGATGGGCAGCCAGTCGCGGGGTGAGAACATGCCCTGCAAACCGCACTGGATCAGGCTGGTTTTGCCCGTGCCGGACGCCCCGTAAAGCAACATGAACTTGCTGCGCATGAGGGCTTCGGCGATCTGACGGGTTTCGTTTTCGCGACCGAAATAGATGCCTGCATCCCCTTTTTCGTAGGGATTCAGCAGTTTGAACGGACTATTGGGTGGAAAAGGGTTCATACGGCAGCGAAATCCTGGTTGAGTTTGAGGAGTTGTTTGTACACGACCTGAAAACGCTGGCTGTCCTTGATGTCAATCTTCAGGGCCGCCGGGAAAATGGCTCCGATCCGGCGGATCACAAGGCGGTGGTCTTCGGCGAAAATGTACTGGTGGTTCACGTCACCGTCGAGGTATTCGTACACAAATTCGTCGCCGGTGGCTTGGGATTTCAACACATAGATGGCAGGGTAATGCGCGATCTTGTCTTCGAGGTAAGCGCTTTTGTCAATGTAAAACGGCGAGAGGTTGAGTGCGCCGGCCAGTGGGTCGCTGGGTTGGTTGGCCGGGGCGAACAGGATGCAGGCGTTGTCGCTGGCCACAGCGCGGGGTGTGGGGATGAGTTTGACATCGCTGAAAGCGCCGTGCAAGCTCATGGTTTTATGGATGTAGGGACTTTGTAAGTCGAGAAAACGGATTTTGTCCACCAAAATGGAGCGCACGGTGTAAAGCCTGAACTTGGTCAGGAACAGTGCCGCGCGCAGAAAACGACTGAAAATGGCTTCCGTTTGTAGGCAAATATCGCTTAGGCCTTCTGCCTTTCCCGTACGCGTCTGCACGAGCTCCTGCAGGCCTTCGGGCGGACTATCTGCTGCGAGGGTTTGCTTCAAGGCTTCGATAAAACGGTAGGATTCCGCCAGTTCGGTATCTACGGTGTGGATGAAAGTTTCCAAATGTCCTTCCAGCCCAAAGGGGTCGCCGGGGATCTCTTTTTGCAAGGAAAAATATTGCCGCAGCCGCCAAATGTAGTCGGTGCTGACCTGTCCCTCAGAGTCTGGGATAAGGGGCAGTTGCGCCAGACGCTCGGGCGACAGCTGGGCTTTCTGGCGTTCGTCCCAGAGCGCGGAAAGGGAGAGGTAACTGATAAAACGCGTGAGTTCGGTGTAGCCGCTGACTAGTTCCTTGAGCCGTTCGAGTCCCGGCTCGGCCATGCTCTGCGAGTCTTCCACAGCGAACAGTCGGCGCAGGTGCGTGCCCACCGTCCAGGGCAAGCGGGTGATGAGCACCAGCAAAGGGTCTTTGCCTGTTGCGATTTCATTTTTGGCCTCGGGATCGTTTTGTTCAAAGTCGTACACCAGTTCCAGCAGGCTCTCGGTGGCGCGGGGGCGGACGTCTTGGAGCACCTGCGGCGGCAATTGTGGGGGCGGGTTCAATTGCCACTGGAGCAGCTGATTTTGTTCGCCGACATTAAATTCCGAGTTCAGATACAAACCCCAGGGAATGGTATTATGTTCTATGTTACCTGCCCGGCCATAACTGCGGGTTTCAAGGACTATTTCGCGGTCTTTGCCATCAGCTTTGCTGTGTACCAATGCAACGGCGGTTTGAAAAGCCTGTTCCAGCGTTTTGCCTTCTATGGCCCATGTCTGGTAAAAACATTTAGCAAAATCACGCGCCAACAGATCTTCAACGGGCCGACTGGTGGCAATCACCGCGCCCACGCCGGCCTCGTGCAAGTCCTTGACCATCCCCTCCGAGGCGCAGCCGTTGAGAAAAACGACCCGTAAGGGCTGGCCTTGTGCCAGCCCGAACAATTCAGCGATCCCGCGCACTTGCCCACCGTCCTCCAAATGCAGTTCTCGTTGGTTGGCATGACCCGCGTAATGAAACACAGCGATCTCAGCGCCTAAACGGGAGAAGGTGCTGAACACATCTTCAAGATTCGCGGCGCGGTTGGATGATAACGCCCACATGCCTCGTTCATGGAGGGGGCGAAGGAGGGTTTCTATCGCCCGGATTTCTTCCACGAGTTCGGGAAGCGGGGCATTGTTTGCGTGGGCGCCAGCGAGAAAGATGTTTTTCATGTTCCCGGGTATCGTTTAAGGGCAAAGGTCGGAGACCTTGTTTGACTTCTATATGCTTATAAATAAGTAACTTAAATACTTGGAAAGGAGCATAACTCCGTATCAAAATACTCCTGACTTTTGCACATCGTAACTATCTCAGCCGTCTCCAAATTCCCGAAAGGAATCTATGTTTATAGCACGAAATTTGGTTGTTTGATAGAAATCCCGAAGGGATTGTATGTTTTCACGCGCGGTTTTTACATAAAATCCCTTCGGGATTTGGCGAATATGCCTTTGTTCGGTGCTATAAACATAGATTCCCTTCGGGAATTCGGGAGCGGCGGGATAGTTACGGCAAAACTACATATTATTACAATATTTGCGCTTCTGTAAAATAATGCATAACCATTAATCAGATTACCGGCCATTTTCAATCGAGACCTATAAGGTTTTTAAAACCTTATAGGTCTTTGGGCAAAACAAAAATGCCCACCAGTGTGCCACTCAACCCTTTTTTCCCATGCCCACTCTCCACACCCTCCTCGTCTCCATTGACAACTACCCCAATCCCCGCCACGCCCTGAATGGCTGCGTCAACGATGGGATGCACTTTCACCAGTACTTGGAAAGCTACTGTGAGAAAATGGGGTTCACGTTTCGCCCGTTGGTACTCAACGACTCGGAAGCCACCCGGCAAGCAGTTATTGCCGGCTTCGATCATTTTAAGGCGGCTGAATCGGAGGATTGTTGCCTGTTTTATTATTCCGGTCACGGCTCTCGCAGCGCCGCGCCGGAGGCGTTTTGGGGTATAGAGCACGATCACTCCCTGGAATCCATCGTGTGCTGGGACAGCCGCGAACCGGGCGGGCATGACCTGATGGACAACGAGCAGGAGATCATCAAGGAGCTCTTCCTCCTCACCAACAAGCCGGTGCTCTACATCGCCAACGTGGCCGAGTCGCAGCTGGCCACGCAGGACAAAGAGCCGCTGGTGCTCAAGGTGAAGGCCATCGCCGCGAAGGAGAAGGCCGAGGTGGTGGTGCTCGCCGCTGCGCTCGAGGCCGAGATTCAGCAGCTGCCCGAAGAAGATCGCCCCTCGTTCCTGAAGGACTCAGGCCTCGACGAGCCGGGCCTCAACAAGGTGGTGCGCGCCGGCTACCGCATGCTCGGCCTGCAGACCTACTTCACGGTCGGCGAGAAGGAGTGCCGCGCCTGGACGATTCACAAGGGCTACACCGCGCCGCAAGCCGCCGGGGTCATTCACACCGACTTCGAGAAGGGCTTCATCAAGGCCGAGGTGATGTCCTGCAAGGACCTGCTGGAGCTGGGGAGCGAAGCCGCCGTGAAAGAGAAAGGCCTGCTGCGTATCGAAGGAAAAGAATACGTGGTGCAGGATGGCGACTGCATGCACTTCCGGTTCAACGTGACCACCTGATG
>JANMME010000280.1:0-3832 GCA_031373015.1 Saprospiraceae bacterium | reverse complement strand
CATCGAGATACCCAATGGTGCTGCCGGGTTGAATCTCCGCTTCCTGCATCAATTTTCCCGACAAGTCGAAAAGCCGCAAGTCCATTTTTTCCCGGAGCAAGCCTCCCACCTGTATGGCAAAGAAATCGCCCGAAGGGTTGGGGAAAATAGCGATGTCGAGTTGCTCCAGATTGCCTTCCGAAACGCCGGTTGTGGGTGTGTAGGTCGTCACAGGTTCACCTATTGTCTGCACTTTAGAGGCGTTTTTCACCCCGTAAAAAGTAGGTCCTACCACATAAGGGTATGCAGAATTCCAATTTTGATCAACGGTGGCAAAATAGGCGTAAATGCCTGCCGGATATTCCGGAGTGATGCAAAAACGGCCGTTGTGCTCATCGAGAAAATCAGCTTCGCCGGAGGCAATGTATTCATAATCCTCCCGGAAATAACCGAGCGGGTAGGTGGCGCTTACCACCGGGCCATCTGCCACATCGGTGCCGTCGGCATGATGCGTCCTGACGGTGATATTTCTCAATTTATAACTCGATTTTATGCGCACAATACCGCCGGTACCGTCCGTGTTTTTGTAGCCGTAAGCCCCATAGATCGGGAAACCGTCGTAAGCAAAACCGAGCAGCGGCGAGTGCTGTGTTTCGTTGATGGCATATAGACCGTCCGCCGGGTACAGGTTGCAGATGTTGGAGATCACCACCAGATCGAGGCTAAAAGCGGAAGGGTTTTGGTGGTGGTGGTAATTGCCCATGGCAGGGTGCGCCTTGGAACAATCAAAACCGCCCCTTTCAGCAGGAATTGCGTCGCGATTCCAGGCTTGGGTAGTGCCCATACCTCCGGGGCAAGGCGGGTTTCCGGGGCCGCCACATAGCGCGTTCGTGGTCGGATTCCAGGCCACGCCATCGCGATAGTCGAACAAGGCTACGCCGTTGATAAATGCACCAATGTTTCCGCCGGTGGTGTTCGTGGGTGTTCCGCTGTTTTTGACTGGGTGGAGCGGTATCTTGAAGTAACCTGTTTGAGCGGTAGCCAGTGAGGGGTTACCGTCCAAAAACGGTCCGGTGACGTAGGCCGGGATGCCGTTGGCCCTTATGTAGGACCAATCAGCGGAATATTGGACCGACTCAACATTAGCGAGCACATTGTCCTGAATTGGTGTGGAATTGCCATTGACATAATGCCGGCCTTTTAAACCGGTAGTGTTCAGGATCCACGAGGTGATGGCCGGGTTGGTTTGGGCTTGCATTTGGACAAAAAATGCCAGCAAAACGAGGGAAATAAGTACTTTTTTCATGTTGAACATTCGATGTATAAAACTGGTGTGTTGTTTATGTTGCAATGTTATATTTTAAACACATAAGGCACATAAGGACACATAAGTCCTGATTTTCAATCTTATGTGTCCTTATGTGCCTTATGTGTTTAAAAATAGTATTTGTGTTCATCTGCTAATCCCGAGGAAATGAAAAATCAGGGTTAAACAAAAACTCCTTGTCTGTCAGTGTCAATAAAAAAGCCAGCAAATCCACCCTTTCGTTGGGCGACAGTTCAATTTTTCGGACGAGCGCAGTTGTTTGGGTGTAATGATTGACCACATCCCGGAGCTTTTTGAAACGCCCGTCGTGCATATAGGGGTACGAAAATTCGATGTTTCGCAGGGTTGGGACTTTGAATTTGAGCGAATCTGAGGGCTGTTTTGTTATTTTCATCCGACCGTAATCATTTAAGGTGGAGTCCAGCGGCAAACCATTTCTTTCAAAATCAAGATTTGTAAAAAGCGGTTCCGAGTGGCACGAAGCGCAGTTTTTTTGAAAAAGCAAGTAGCCGTTTTGCTCCTGTTCCCTGAATTTTTCCTGCCCCGAAATCATCCGGTCGTATTTTGAATTAGCCGAAATGATGGTTAGTTCAAATTGCGCCATGGCCTTCAAAAGTCGTTCTCCCGTCACCGTGCTGTCGCCGAAAGCCTCCAAAAACCGGGTTTTATAAGCGGGTATTGCCTGAATTCTTTTCACCACATTTTCGATCGAGTTGTCCATCTCCGCCGGGTGTGCTATCGGCGCAAGGGCCTGAAAATCAAGGTGATTGATGGCGCCATCCCACATGAAACTTCTTGACCAGGCCAGGTTCATCAAAGCCGGTGAATTCCGGGTGCCAATTCTGTCTTCTATCCCGTGGCTCAAAGCATGATCCACATGCGTGAACGCTGTGAACGACAAGTGGCAATTACTACAGGAGATCATACCATTTCGCGACAAAATGGGGTCGTAGAACAGCCTCCTGCCCAGTTCAACGCCCTGTTTTGTAAGTGGGTTTTTGGAAAGATCGTAGGCCGGTTTGGGCCAGTTTTTGGGATACTCAAGCTCGATGGGGTCGGCCTTCCAACGCAGCGTTGTCGCCGAAAGCAGCCAACATGCCGAAAGCATCAGCATCGAAAATTGAACTTTCCTATTCCACATGAACACTGAATGAATTTGCCAAAACTTTGGACAATGCTACGGCTTCTTTGGAGGGCGACATGATGCTGTATTTTTTTGCCCAATCTACTTGTTCAAAAAACGGCGTTAAATCCAGTTGCAACTGAGCCTTTTCTCCCTTTGGCACGCTAATCTGAACCTCTTGAACCGACTGGAAAGGCGCCAAATACCCGCCCAAATGAAATTGAAATGCATGGTTTCGCGTAGGGCATTTTTCAAAAGCACCTTCCAGTTTAAAATTGACATATCCGCTCTGCCAGGTCCAGAACATTCCTTTGGTGGGGTCGAGGTCGCCGCCCATAGCGCCGGAAATATGGGTCAGGCTGTCTATACCCAATTTGAATCTAATTTGGTCAAAATCAAGGTTTTCTAAGCCTCCAAATTTCAGTTCCAAGGTGCTTTCATCTTCCAAATCCAGCAAATGGTAGCTGTTTTTTTCTTCAAAAACGCCTGCCCCCTTTTTCACAAAAGCAAAACTGCTCAGGTAAAACCGCATCATCGTAATGGACGGAGCACTTTTTTGGGCAGATTCGTTCAAACTTATTTTTTTTCCCTTGAAAATGGGCTGAAAAGACAACACAAAGGAGTGCCCGGTCATTTCTTCTTTGTCCGTAGCGCGCCCATCTTTGCCCCTTCCATGAAAAAGGACAAAAGCCTGTGAGGCAATAATTACCATTACCAAAAGCAGTATGGTGCCGAGATATTTCATTCTATAACACAATTTCTTTAAACACATAAGGCACATAAGAGCACATAAGCCTTGATTTCCAACACGATCCACGCTTATGTGTCCTTATGTGCCTTATGTGTTTATTACAACTTCGTAAACTTCTTCGAAATCACCTTTTTCGTCTTTTCATCCGTCACCTTGATAAAATAAGTGCCTGGCGGAAACTGGCTGATGTCAATGCCCCCGGCCAGTTGCGGGCGAGGGAGCATGTACATGGTTTTCCCCAGCGAATTGATGATGCGCACATAATACGCCTGCATATCGGGATCGGCAAAAGAAACGAATAAGCGCTCGGTAGCAGGATTCGGGAATAGCAGGATGTCGTTCGCTTTTTTGATAGGCTCCAAGGCAGCAGAAGAAGCATCCGTGACCACAAATTGGCCCATCATGCCTTCGTCTTCGTGCAGGGAAATGTGGCAGTGGTACATGAACGGGTGCAGGGCATCTGCGTAATCCTCAAACCTTGCTATAAACTTCACCGTTTGCTGGCGCGGGATAAACACCACATCTTTCCAACCTGCTTGTGCAGGAGGCGGTGGCGCTCCGTTTATCGAGAGGATATTGAATTCTACATCGTGGATGTGAAAAGGATGGCCAAACCCCGACGTACTTCTAATTTCCCAGATCTCCGTGTTGC
>JANMME010000265.1:0-7708 GCA_031373015.1 Saprospiraceae bacterium | reverse complement strand
TCCGCGTCTCTGCGCCTCGGCGGTTTATTCTTTGCTGGTTATACGGGCTCGTCAATATTGGGCTCCCTGAACAACCCATGGGCCTTTGACTTTCATAGAATTTATCGAATTAGAAGAAGCGTGTGGTGTGAATGCAACGGTGGGGCAAGTTATTCATATTATTTAAAAAATAAATTCACAATAGAAAGAGAAGGCAAGGTAACCCGTTCAAGAATTTACAAATAACGCGAGTAATAATAGAAAAGCACCCAACAATCGCTTTACGAAAATTGCTCCTAAATGTCGCACATACGTAAAGCGTAACGTTCAAAAAATCTTAAACCGCTCCACCGCCGCCCGCTCCAGCATTTCCCGGTCATCCGGGTGCGCAATGCTGATCAGCGCATGGGCACGCTGCCGCAGATTTTTACCAAACAAGTCAACCGCCCCATATTCCGTCACCACATAGTGCGCGTGTGCCCTTGTGGTCACCACACCTGCTCCGGGTTTGAGCATCGGCACAATGCGCGAGATTCCTTTTTTAGTCCGCGAAGTGAGGGCAATGATCGGCTTCCCGCCTTTTGAAATGGCCGCTCCCCGCATAAAATCCATCTGGCCCCCTACCCCGGAATATTGCAGGGTACCAATAGAATCCGCACAAACCTGGCCGGTCAAATCCACTTCGATGGCGCTGTTAATGGCCACCACGCGGTCGTTTCGCTTGATGTTGGTGGGGTCGTTTACATAACTGATGTCGAGAAATGCAAAAGCCGGGTTGTCGTCTATAAAGTCATACAACCTGCGCGTACCTACGGCAAAGCCGGTAACGGTTTTATTGGGGTGTATCTTTTTATACCGGTTGTTGACGACCCCTTTTTCTATCAGATCAATCAGCCCGTCGGAGAACATTTCAGTGTGCACCCCAAGGTCTTTGTGGCCACCGAGGCTTCGCAAAACAGCATCCGGGATGGCCCCGATGCCCATCTGCAAGGTGCTGCGGTCCTCAATCAGCCCCGAGACAATTTGACCTATTTTCAATTCAGCCTCTCCGGCCTCTTCCCCAAAGAAAACTTCCTGGAGCGGTGTGCTTTCATAAACAAGCGCCTGAAAACTGTTGACGTGCATCAAGCCATCCCCATGGGTGCGCGGCACTTGCGGGTTGATTTGTGCGATCACGAAACGCGCCGCATTGACCGCAGACCGGGCAATGTCCACCGAAGGCCCAAGAGAGCAATATCCATGGCGGTCGGGTTCGGAGACGGAGACGATCGCCACGTCGAGCGGAAGGATCCTGCGCTTGAACAATTCCGGTATTTCGCTCAAAAAAACGGGTACATAATCGGCTCGGCCTTCGTTCACTGCCTGGCGTATGCTACCCGAAACAAAAAGGGAATTGACGTGAAAACTGCCCGTGTACTGAGGTTTGTCCAACACGATATCGCCGTACATACTGATCGAAACAAGCTCCACGTCTTTCAAACGCGGTGCTTGTTCCGACAGTTTTTGGAGCATGAAAAGGGGCGTACATGCACTGCCGTGAATAAATACATGTTGCCCGGACTGGACAATTTGAAGGGCTTCCTCAGCCGAAACGTAGGTCATTCGGTGTGCAGATTTGATTTGAAATGAAGGGGCGAAATTACACGCATTTTACTGCTCTCAAATAAATCACTCCTGATGTACTTGCCCAAATTTCGGCAATTTCCGGGCAGCCGGACGGCCAAAATAATTGCGCACCCAAGCCTCCATTTGATGCTCGGTCAAGTGGCCCGCGGCTTCAACACCCATTAATAGCGGCGCGTTGTGTTGGCTTTCGAGCAGTTTTTTTAGACCATGTTTGGCTTCGGATGGGCCAAAAATGACCAATTCCTCCGTTGTTGGATGTATGTGTTTGAGGATGTCAATAAAATAGTGTTTTTCCTGATGGTGAAGGCGTTCCTCCACGCTCCGCTGATTGTTCCCACCATGTGGGCCCCATGAAGTATCCATGCGTGTATTCTCGACAGCAGCATGTTCCTCGATACCTGAATTGATGTGTTGAGCAACTATTGCACCGTCTTGTTCGATGGGCAGATTTATAACCCATGCGTTGCGGATGTCGAGCCAAATTCCTGTTTGCTTTTTCATAATGTAATGGTTATTAATGACATTCAAAAGTCCGCCCTATTTTCCATTACCAAATTGATGAAAGTCAAGTGCACTGATGATTTGCCTCATCCAAGAGGCTGACTATCTTGTGGACTTTCGGCCAATAATTGACTTTGAAACAGTTTTACTATGGAATTTGACAAAGCCCTTCCCTTACAGCCCATCCCGCAAGAAGAAGCACTCGCTGCTGCTACCCAATACTTCGAGGGCGACACCCTAGCGGCCACCGTTTGGATGAACAAATACGCCCTGAAAGATTCTGTCGGGAATTTGTATGAACGAACACCCGAGGATATGCACCAGCGCATTGCCTCCGAACTTGCCCGGATCGAAAAGAATTACCCCAATCCCTTGTCGGAGGGCGATATTCTTTTGGCAATCAAAGACTTCCGTTATCTCGTGCCACAGGGTAGCCCCATGTCCGGCATTGGCAATAACTTCCAAATCGTCTCGCTTTCCAACTGTTTTGTCATCGGCGTAGAAGGCGATTCTTATGGCGCGCTCATGCGGCTGGACGAGGAGCAGGTGCAGCTGATGAAACGCCGGGGCGGAGTGGGCCACGATCTCTCGCAACTTCGCCCCGGCGGTTCGCCCGTGCTCAATACCGCTGTGACCAGCTCGGGCATTGTGCCATTTATGGAACGTTTCTCCAACTCGACGCGGGAAGTGGCGCAGGATGGGCGGCGCGGGGCGCTCATGCTCACACTCTCCGTTCGGCACCCAGACATCGCCCAATTTGTGGACGCCAAACTGGACACCACCAAAATCACGGGCGCAAACGTCAGCATACGTCTGGACGATGCGTTCATGCAGGCGTTGGAATCGGGAAACCCTTATGAATTGCGCTTCCCGGTAGATGCTGAAAATCCGCGGGTTACGAAGGAAATTGACGCAAGTTGGCTCTGGAAGAAAATCGTACACAACGCGTGGCGCAGTGCCGAACCAGGGGTGTTATTTTGGGACACGGTGTTGCGCGAATCGGTGCCGGATTGTTATGCGGATCTTGGATTTCGGACGGTTTCTACTAATCCTTGCGGCGAAATACCCCTTTGCGCCTGGGATTCGTGCAGGCTCTTGGCCATCAATTTATTCTCCTTTGTAGCAAAGCCATTTGCCCCAGAAGCCCGCTTCGATTTCGAACTTTTTGCAAAATACACCCGCATCGCCCAACGCCTCATGGACGATATCATTGACCTGGAATTGGAGAAAATCGAGGCCATTTTGGAAAAAATTAACCGCGACCCTGAAAGCGAGGACATCAAAAAAACAGAAAAAAACCTCTGGCTGAAAATCCGCGAAAAATGCCAACAGGGCCGCAGGACGGGCATCGGCATTACGGGCGAGGGTGATATGCTGGCCGCCTTAGGCTTGCACTATGGCTCCCCGGAATCGCTCGATTTTTGTGAAAATCTGCACCGCACTTTGGCCATTGAAACCTATAGCGGCTCCGTAGAACTCGCCCGCGAACGCGGGGCCTTCCCCATTTACAACACGGAAAGGGAAGGCAGAAACCCATTCATCCAGCGCCTTCGAGAAGCCGACCCTGAACTGTACGAAAACATGCAGAAACACGGTCGGCGCAACATTGCCCTGCTTACCATCGCCCCCACCGGCACTACCAGCCTCATGACCCGAACGAGCAGTGGCCTGGAACCCGTATTCCGCATTGCCTACAAGCGCCGCCGGAAAGTGAACCCGACCGACAAAAACCCCAAGGTGACTTTCGTGGACGCATCCGGCGACCAATGGGAGGATTACCATGTTTTTCACCACGCTTTCAAACTTTGGATGCAACAAAACGGCTATGACCCTGCGCAGGCAGAGCATATACAACCAGAAGATTTACAGCAACTTATTGAAAAATCGCCCTGGTACCACGCCACGGCGGAGGATGTGGATTGGCTGGCAAAAGTCCAGCTGCAAGGCCGCGTCCAAAAATGGGTTGACCACAGCATCAGTGTTACCGTAAACCTCCCGGAAAACTCCCCAGAGGCATTGATTGACCAGATCTACCGCACCGGTTGGAAGTCCGGCTGCAAAGGCATGACCGTGTACCGGGAGGGCTCCCGCAGCGGCGTATTGGTCAGCGAAAGCGCGGAGAAAAAGACACAGTTTCTTGAAACTGTGCCGCCCAAACGCCCGGAAACCCTGGATGCGCTTGTGTTCAATTTTATGAACAGCGACGAGAAATGGGTAGCAGTGGTGGGCATTTACGAGGCTAAGCCTTATGAGATCTTCACGGGGCGGGCAGTGGACTCGTTCTCGATCCTGACCAAGATCAAGGAAGGTAAGGTGCTGAAAACCAGGGACAAATCAGGCCGCAACCGCTACGACTTCCAATATCAGGACGCCGACGGTTACAACGTAACGATCGAAGGACTTTCCCGCACGTTCAACAAAGAATACTGGAACTACGCCAAACTCATTTCAGGCATCCTGCGCCACGGTATGCCGCTACAATATGTGGTGGATGTAGTAGAAAACCTGCACCTCGATTCCGACTCGCTCAGCACCTGGAAAAACGGCGTGCTCCGGGCCCTGCGGAAGTTTATCGCCGATGGCACCGCGCCCACGCACGATACCTGCCCTGCCTGCAAAACGGCGTCGTTGGTGTATCAGGAAGGGTGCCTGCATTGTAAAAATTGCGGGCATTCGGAGTGTTCATAAAACGCCAATTATTTGCCCTCCTGAATCGCTTTCATATCCGCAGGCAGCAACTGGGCGCCTAGTTGCTGCGCCTTTTGGTAGTCCTGACGGGCTTGGGTGTAGTTGCCCATGCCGGCTTGCGTACGCGCCCGCTCAAGGAAGGCCAGCCCAAATTTGGGGTTGAGTTTCAGGGCATTGTCAAGGGATTTCATCGCATGCAGATAGCGCTTGAGCGTGCGCTGCATCATGCCGCATTCGTACCACATTTGGGGGTTGTTGGGGTCGAGTTTTACATATTCTTCATAGTCCTTGACGGCTTTTTCGTACTGATTGGTATTGAGGTACGCGACAGCGCGGTTGGCGTAGGCCGTTTTGTTGGCCGGGTCATTTTCCAAACCCTCCGTGAGGTCGCTGATGCACTGCTCATACATGCCCGCAAATCCATACGCAGCGCCGCGGCTCGAAAGCGCATCGCTTTTTGATTTGGGGGTGATATTCGGTTTTGACATGGCCGCCGTGTAATCCTGAATCGCCTTATCAAGGAGTGTCCTTTGTTGGTTTTTGTATTGCGATGAACTTGCCATGTTGAAGTAGGTTTTCCCCCGGTCTTTATTAAGCTCAGGATTGCTAGGGTCCATCTCTATGGCTTGCGTGTAATCTCTTACCGCGCCCTCAAAATCGCCCTTCGTGAGGAGGTATTTCCCCCGGTTCCAGTAGGGTAGCACACTGCGCGCTTTGTCGCCTTCCTGGAGTTCCATTACATAAGTCCACAAGGTTGCGCCGTCTTTCCAAATGGCTGATTGCCAGACCGTCCAGGCGCCGAAAACCAGGGTAATCACACCAAGCGTCGCGTATATTTTCTTTTCCGAATTTTCCCTTTTTGAAAGAATATCCAAGTAATACGCGGCAATCGCGAACAGACCAAAATAGGCCACGTATGTAAAGCGGTCGGCCATAAAGCCCTGCCCGGCGGCAAAGATTTGCAGCACAAACATCACGTTGAATGTAAAGAACAGGAGGCCAAAAACAACGGTTCGATGCCCTTTCCTCCATGCCCAAATCAAGCCCGCCGCCACGAGGGCAATACCTACCGGTGCTGCGTACACCGTCCACGGCAATTGCGTGGGATAGGGGTACAAGGGCGACATAGGGTAAGGAACCACCAGTTTGTACAGATAAACACAATAGGAATACGCTCCGATACAGAGTCGGTCGAGAAAATTGAAATTGGTGACCGTGTCGTTGGTAGAACCCTGTAAACCAAGCGTGTAAACGTTGATGAAGCCAAACACCAGCGAAAGCAGCCAGAAGGGGGTCTTTTCCCAGATCAGTTTAAAATTCATCGGTCGGCGAAACCAATAATCCAGCGCCAGCATGGAAAGCGGAAGCGCCACAGCCTGCACCTTGGAAAGGCAGGAAAGTAGTGCCAGCGCAAACATGATCCAGTACCTGCGCTTTCTGCTTTCGCCCGTTTCCCCCTGTTTCAACCATTTCACATAATACACCAGCGCCCAGAAGAAGAACATGGCGAACAACACATCCTTGCGTTCGGAGGCCCAGGCCACCGATTCCACGCGCATGGGATGGATGCCAAACAACAATCCGCCTGCCAGTACGCCCCAACGCCCAATGCCCATGCTCCACAGGAGTTTCATCACGAAAAAGACCGTGAGCAAATGCAGCAAAAGGTTGGTGAAGTGGGTAAGGGTGGGGCTGAACTCGCCGCCATTCAGCGATTTCTCTATCGCAAACGTGAGGATAGGAAGCGGGTTGTAGTTGCCGATCACATGACCTTTTTCGAGGTCGAAAATATTGGGGAGGGTGATGCTCCAGGGAATGCCTTTGCCCACCAGTTGGAGGTTGGGATTTTCGGTGATGTTCTTGGAATCATCCCAGTTTACAAAATCGTGGCCCAGGGTGGGGAGGTAGCAGGCTGCCGTGATGGCGAGCACGACGAGGCGGAGCTGCAGCCATTTAAAATCAAAGCTGCCCTTCTCAGCAGAAGATGAAGAAGGCTTTGACTTAGCTTTGGCAGAAGATGTGGAAACGGGCTTTTTAGCCATTGTGGAACAGTGCGTATAGTTTCGCGCAAAAGTAGGAATTCTCCTTGCTTTGTTGAAGGTCTGGTTTAGGCATTGGCGTGGATAATTTCGTTACAAAACTGGCGGACGATCTTTTTGTGGCATTTCTAATTGAAAAGGCCTCCAACCTTGTCTTTCACTTTGGCAAACAGGTCGCTCACATCCTGGCCAAATCCTTCGAGGTGTTTTTTCAGCGCTTCTTTTTGCTCTTTCCGCCATGCCATCGCTTCTTCGATCTTAGTATTTACCATCAATTATTCCTTCCACTGCTTTTTTGAGGCGGTGTGTCCACTTTTTTGGGCGTCCTGACCTCGCGTTTTGGAGCAGGCGCGGGGTTGCTGCGCCGCGTTTTCTGCGGCTGTCTTTGCGCGGGCCTGCTCTCCTCCCATTTCTGGCGGTGATAGTCTTTTGCCTCGTCGGGCTGCGTTCGCGGCTGCTTGGCAGGTTCGCGTATCACGGGCTTGTCGGTTTTAGCGGGTTCCCGGCTGGGAGGTTTGGGGACAAGCTCGATCCGCGGCGGTCGCTGCGTTTTGGGCGCGGGAGCAGGTTCTGGCTTGACGGCAGCTTGTAACTCGCCTTTGGCTGCCGGATCGTTTTCGAGGGTGCTTTTCCAGTTCTCGAGTTCCTCCGCGTGGGAGCGGGCGACGGCCAGGTTGAGCGAATCCATTTGCTGGATTACCCAGGCGGGGATGTCCCGATATGTTTCGCCAACCAGGATCGTAAAGCGCAGGTCTTGGTGCGCATGTCCTGCATCCTGATCAGCACTTCAGGGTGCTTGGTGGCTTCGAGGATGGCCAGCCGCGTATCAGAAGGATACAGGACAAGTGCTTCGACAGATTTTTTGTTCTCTTCCG
>JANMME010000206.1:0-11214 GCA_031373015.1 Saprospiraceae bacterium | reverse complement strand
GTCGTACTCCTCTTGAGAGGATTGCCCATTTGAAGGAGGGATATGAAACCCTGACGGCAGTCTGAGCACTTTGATCTCCTCCTTTGATTCTACCTTCAGGGGCTCCAACCATGGCACATCTTTGAAGCCGCTGCCAGGCGGCGAAGCGAACCCGAGCGAATCGCAGGGCGAATCCAGCCATTTCCCGAGGCGGTAATTCGGGAAATAACAGCGCGTCTCCATGTTATGCCGGGGCAGTACAAGGCCGCGTTGGGCCATATCGCTGGCTAATAAAGGCAAATCAGGCCTGTTTATTACATGATAAGCCGTGGAATTGTTAAACGTGCCGTAGTAAATTTTACCGTCCGGAGCAAGCTCGGGCAGGAAAAAATGGGTCATATAGGGCGGAGCGGGGCTTGCGCCGTATTCATATCTGCCGATCGTGTCAAAAGAAATTTGAGCGCTGTCAATGGTCTGCATATCCAGCTGATATACAAACAAGTGGGTCCCGGGATACATAAATCTGCTATCAGGTGAAAATGCAATGGTTGCCGTCCAAAACGCGGGAGGTTGGTAAGGCAATACACGGGGGCTGCTCAAAAGCCCGCTGCAACGGTCAAAATCGAATATCCAAAGACCCGTGTTATCATCGTTGCTGACAAAAAAAGTGCCGTCTGGAGAAGCCTCGGCATGGCTTTGATTGGTAAGGGAAGCTGGCGCGATATTTAGTTGATGCCTTAATTTAATTCCTTGCCTGTCAATTAAATAGATTAAATAGGTTTTAGAAACATAGTCTCCTACGATAAGCCACCAATCACGCCCGTTGCCATGTTTGACAATCACCGGGCTTGGAAGGTCACCTTCGGCGATCACCTTGTTTTTTTCAATTACTTTGCCCATGCCGCTGTTTGCGTTCATGTCTATCAGGCTATAGAGCAATTCCGGGCAAAAAATATTGGGATCAGCGCCGTCTTTTAAGGTCGTATGAATCAGATAATAGCGGTTCTCCAGACCCGGAGCGGGTATGGCCAGTCCACTTGCACCAGAAGGGTAACCATCATAAAAATCAACCCATATTTGCCCCGGGTTAATGACTTCACCGCCTTCCATTATTTGATGGAGCCTGTTGCGAATCTGCCTGCCGTCGGTATGAAAAAGCAGGTTACCGGTGGAATCGCTGCACAGGATGCAGTAATAAAAATAATCCTGGCCGACATTTTCCAGTTTAAACTCCGGATAGCCGTTTTCAAAATGCAGCAAGGTGCCATCGGTGTTGCCGCCGCCGAATGTGTATCCGAAAACCCAGTTGTTATCATGCATCTGGCCTTGGGCCGTCAGGCAGGTAAAATTCAAAAATATAAATACGGATATCTGTCGCATGGCATTGAATTGACCCGTGCCGAGGAAGCCCTCGGCACGGGTTTTTGTTTATTAATCTTAACGAATAAAAACAACCTTGTTCCGGCTCAGTAGGTGGCCCTGGTCTGATATTTCCAGCAAATAAACGCCCGGTGGCACAGTCTCCGGATTGATCGTAAATTGCGTCCCGGAAAATCTCCAGTTTCCGACAGGCCGACCATTTGTATCCAGCAATCGAAGCTGCCCATTCTGAATGGCTTGGCTTACTTGTATGCTGAATGCTCCACTGACCGGGTTGGGGAAAACACGGCTTTCAAATGCCCGGTTGGAAGCCTGTACACTGCGATCCGCATTTTCACTCCGTTCTTCCACTTCCGGGCAGTCACCCGACCGGGTGCTTGGCTGACCTAATGCCAGGCGGGCAAAAACTACGCCAAGGCCTCCTTCGGCCCGGCATTGATCAGCAATTTCAGTCAAGTCAGTCATCTGTTGGGGAGAAAAGGTCTCTGCATCGTTGATATATTGTTCCAGCGCAATACCAAGCCACGTCTTGAGGTTTTGCTCATGCACGGTAGTTGCGGTAATCGCATTTAGGTCCGTCAACAATTGTGAACTGGTTGCGGAAGGCGATTCCCCTGAAAGCGAAACAAATCCCTCAAATACTCGTGAAAGTTTTCCGAGGATTCCATTGTACTGCGAGACGTACCAATTTGCTTCTGTGCTTCCGCCCGGAATCAGGCTTGGGTTTTCCGTTATGCGTTTGTACAGGTAAAAGGAGGTTTCCCAGGTGTCGGCTTCAAAACCGCGCCAGGGCTGGAAAGTACCGTTGATGACGGTCATGTCCATATTATCCAGCGGCCCGGGATCGTAAAGATAATTTGGCTCGCAAGGATAAATAGGATAAGGCTCCGATGGTAAAAAGGGTTTGTATTTAAACCAGACATGATCCATGGCGTCATCAATTACATCTACTTCTCTTGGATTTGCCCAAAAGGCGGAGTTGTCATTGATGGCTTGGATAGAGAAAAGTGATCTTTGAACGTCAAATCGATGTTGGTTATCATTGGGGTTATACCCCGGATAATCAAAAAGTGCTCCGCCATTGGTCCAGGTATTGCTTCGTCTGTCTTGCCTACCGATGATGGGCAAAATGTCCAAGAGTTCTTCCTTTGCTAAATGAACCGCATAATCCAGATGCGTATTAAAACTGTTGTTACTTAATGTAGAACCATCGCAGTTTTCCGAAAAGTCCATCCCTACCTGCAGGTTACTCAATTGATTGCAGGAATATTTGCAAAGCGGGGAATTGTAAATAATCATCCCGATTTCTGGGTCGTATGAGGGGCTAGGATGCAACAGATCTATTCCAATACCTGAGCCGGAGCCAAAAAAATCATTGCCGTCCCAGTGAAAGCCGATACATCCATCCATAGTTGCACCATAAAAAACCCTACTTGGGGCAATCATCCCTTCATCATAAAACTCATTTCTTGCAGCGAGTCCTTTGTTAAGGCTAAATAAAGAAATGCAAACACCGACAAAGTTTTCTGATCCGGTACGGGCTCGATAATAGAATTTGTTATCAGTAATTTTGTAGCCACTGGCATCCGTTTGAGCGTTGGGTTGCACATGCAACATCACCCGGGATCCGGGTGTTGTGTTATTATCATCAAAAATGCAGTTTTTCACCTCAAATACAGATAGCGGAATAAGAATATGTGATTTCAACCAAATGCCATACCTGTTAAAACCCTCAAACTTACAATTGTTGATTTTTAAGCTGCCAGCCAAGTTCATTTCTGACCGCACTTCATGAACTACATCATATTTATTGTTAAGAAACTTGGCTTGTGAGATATCGCCGCCGGAATTGGTAAAATACACGCCAACATGGCTATCTTCAATAATTTCCGATCCCATGCCTAAACCAATAAGCGTGATCTTCGACCTGTTTTCAGCGGATATCGATGCATCTCTACGTCGTTCATTCGCCGGATTTGCAAACAAATCGAAACCGTTGTTTGAAAAATGGCTGTTGACTATGGTGACATCCGTATTACTTGCGTACAAACCTGCAAGTGCGGGATCAAGATCCAGATCACTTAAATAGTCATTCATATTGGAAATGTCATTTTGAGCCTGGCCTGCATTGCCTATCTGTATATTTGAGAGACTCAGCAGGGTTATGCCCCGAGTGGATTTTCTAAACACAAGTGGATATTTAAGGTCACCACCAATTATCACGTTGCCCCAAATACCTCCTCCAGCAGTATAATGCACCGGTGCCTTTTGGCCTGTCGGCAAAAATGTGCCTAAACTAATGGAAGTAAGATTATTCTGGAAGTAACAATTCCTAATGGATATGGTGGAATTATGCGCCGCGAAAATGGCATCCCTTCCGTCAGTAAAACTGCACCCGTTTTGGGCAATGAAAGTGGCCTCCGGTTTTACATAAACGCTTTTCCACATTCGATCGCAACCTTTCAAAATTGTATTGTCAAGGGTTAGTTTACATCCTGTATTTACCTCAATTCCGCTCAATTCATCTGCAAATATGATTTCTGAACCTGGCGCAAAAGTATAGCCTCCTGAGGCTGTTGATATATCGTCTTTTATCACACCTTTTACGACGATCCTTTGTGCTGTGGTAGCGGCTTGTGACTGAGGTAATAACAATGACTGCCCTGGGCTTGCTAGATCGGAGAAATTTGCAGGCCCTTGGATACATTTGTAAGATGCCCATACTGCAGGATCGGTGGAGCCGGAACATTCAGTTGTAACGCCATGACAGGGCAACTGGGTTGCGCCCTGGGAAGCGATCAAAAGGTTAACCATGAGCAGGAAAAATAATTTTCCTACGTGCCTAATTGATCTTTCATAACTTTCAAGGCAGGCTTCGGACTTTTTATTTCGGTAAAAACGATAGATCTTCATAAATCGGAAAAAATTTAGGAGGTGAAAAAAAACCGCCTTCGCCCCCGCATGCCAAGAGTTGGCTGCCAGGAAGACTACTGCGGGTAATAATGAAATACTCTGATCCGCTGGGTAAAAACGTGAAGTGCGCACTCACATCCCTAAAGTTACAGGCCCTTCCAATGCCCCCCGATAGCTACAAAGCATAAAATCACCCACCCTGAAATTTTATTCCCTGTAGCTATAAAATGCCAGTTTTGGCAAGTTTGGCACTAAGACATTGGCCGTTTGAGCAAAATGATATTACTTTGTTAGGTCAAATACTTTTCAAAATAGCACGAAAACAATCCTTCGCTTCATGAACAACTCCTTACAAAATGAACTGCGCCAAAAAATGCGCGAGCTGCGCGATTTGGGCGGCTACTCCCAGAAAGACATGGCCGATGCCATGGAAATCACACAGCCCTCTTTTTTCAAAGTTCAGAATGGTCATATCGATTTGGCCATCAGCCACATATCGGGTTGCGCTGAACTCTTCTGCATCACGCCTGCCGAGTTTATCTCGCTCCCGACGGAAGATCTCGCTGCGCGCATAAAACGAAAATCGCCCCCCCCCCCCGGAGAAGTGAACATCTGAGGGGTCACCGCTTTCGTAGCCACCGATACATTGAATGGTAAATGCCAGGCCTATAAGATTTTCAAAAACCTTATAGGGCTCCAATGTTTTCCCCAATTCTCCCTACGTTTACCCCATGATTCTCAACCAACACACCATTGCCCTTCGCGCCCAATGCGAAGACCTCGTGAAAGACCTCCAGCAACTCAGCCAGGAAATCGGCCATAAGGAACTGGCCGTTATGGTGGGCGAGTTGCGCAACCGAATGTCAGAGCCGTTCATGTTCGTCATCGTAGGCGAAGTAAAGGCTGGCAAAAGCAGTTTTGTCAACGCACTTTTGGAATCGAAGCGGGAAATTTGCGCGGTAGCCCCCCAGCCCATGACCGACACCGTGCAGCAGATCTTGTACGGCGAAAAAGAGGAGACGGTGACGGTGAACCCTTACCTGAAAAAGATATTCCTGCCCATCGAGATACTGCGCGACATCGCGGTGGTGGATACACCCGGCACCAACAGCATCATCGAACGGCATCAGGAAATCACTGAGAATTTTATCCCCGCCAGCGACCTGGTCATCTTCGTTTTCGAGGCTAAAAACCCCTATCGCCAATCCGCCTGGGATTTTTTCGACTTCATCCACAGTGATTGGCACAAGAAAATAATCTTTGTGCTCCAGCAAAAAGACCTGCTTTCGGAAGCGGATCTGGCAGTGAACGAACGCGGACTGTACGATTTTGCCGTCAAAAAAGGCATGGCCGAACCGGTCATTTACGCCACCAGCGCCAAGGCCGAACTCGAGGGCCGCTTCGATCAGAGCAATTTCTCGGGGGTGCGCGATTACATCCGCACTCACGTGACGGGCGGGCGCGGCGCTACACTCAAACTGAAGAACAACCTCACCACTTCGCACCATATCCTCGAACGCCTGCGCACGGACCTGGACACCCGGGCCGAACAATTCCGGGAGGATACCGAATTCCGCAACGACATTAGCCAAACCCTTGACAATCAGGAGAGAAAATCAAACCACCACGCTACGCTATTGATCGAAAACCTCCTCAACGGCTACGACCGAATCACGCGCCAAACGGGTCAGGAACTCGCCGACGGACTTTCGTTCCCCTCGCTCCTGAAGCGCTCCTTCATGGGGCTTTTCAGCAAACAAGCCAGCATCACCGACTGGCTCAATGGCCTTGCCAAACAACTCGAACTCCAACTCAACGCCGAGCTCCGCAACAAACTCAACGAAGGCGTGGTGGACCTGGCCGATTCCGTGCAGCAAATGGCGAAAATGATTGACCTCAAGATCCGCGCCGCCAACACGGTGGTAAAGAGCGACTCCTACATTTTCGAGACCATCTCCGAAAAACGTGCCGGTGTGATGAAAGAACTTCAGGAGGCATTTGGGCGGTTCATGTCGCGTTCCGAGAGTTTCAACGACGGTCGGCTGTTTCCCGAAAATGCCAGCGTTTCGCCCAACATCGCGGCTGGTAGCGGGGTGGCGGTCATCGGTCTCATTCTGGCGGGCGTAACGAAGATGGCCGTGTTTGACATCACGGGCGGAGTATTAACGGGCATTGGGGTTTTGTTTGCCGGATTTACCGCACGGGCACAACGCAGTAAAATTGTAAAAGGCTACGAGGAAGAGATTGCCAGAGGCCGCACCCAGATGAGCGAGGCACTGGAGGGCAAGTTGCGCGGCTATGTGCGCACCATAAAGGGTCGTATTGGAGACAATTTTGGAGAAATAGACGCCCTTTTGGCCAATGAAGAGAGCCAGATAGCCCACTTCAACACCCAGCATTTGTCCCTGCAAGAAAGGTTGGAAGCACTGGACAATGCGCTGGAAATCAGTTGAGTAAAAGGTGCAACGGTTTTTTTATAGATTGCTTTTTTTAACCTCCACAGGCCAAATTGTTTCCATTATTTACCAAAATCTTAGTATGCTATAAAGTCGAAAGTGGCGTTACATTTGCGTAATCAAAGTGACAATCTTCTTTTAATCCATCGCCAGAGGTTCCAGCCTTCTTGATTGCTGGCTTTTCGAAAATTCAACACTATGACATGCCCCTGATGGGCAAAATAAAATGACCTTATCACGGCACTTTGCCGACGATATATAGATGTAATCGGTTTTTGGGATGTCCTCTTTCGCAGTAATGCGGAGGGGGATTTTTCTTTGATACGGGAAACCGCAAAACAGGAGAACAGGAAAATTTAAAACTGTTAGATTAAACCGCAAAACAGGAAAACCGGAGAACAGGAAAATTTAAAACCGTGTAGAGGCTCCCGGCTGAATCAAGCCGCTTACCGTGCCCATTTCGGGGCGCGTGCCTCTCAGTTTTAAATTTTCCTGTTCTCCGGTTTTCCTGTTTTGCGGTTTAATTTTGCTTATTTGCTTCTCATCCTTACGACTGGACAAATCATTTCCTCCAAGCTTATGCCGCCATGTTGGAAAGTATTTTTGTAGTAATTGTGGTAGTGGTTGTAGTTGTTCGGGTACAAAAAGAAGTAATCCTCTTTCGCAAAAATGAACGTGCTGCTGATATTGGGTCGCGGCAATCCGGCCTTTTGCGGGTCTTTAATGGCGAGCACGTCGCGGGCTTCGTATTGGAGATTGCGGCCCACCTTGTAGCGCAGGTTGGTGGTAGTTTCGCGGTCGCCGACCACCTTGGAAGGGCTTTGTACGCGGATGGTGCCGTGATCGGTGGTGACGAAGAGTTGCACGTCGCGGCCTTCGAGTTTTTTCAGAGCAGTCCAGAGCGGTGAGTGCAAAAACCAGGAGCGCGTGAGCGAGCGGTAGGCGCGCTCGTCGCCGACGAGCTCTTTCAACACTTCCATCTCGGTGCGGGCGTGGGAGAGCATATCAATGAAATTGTAGACGATGACGGTCAGGTCATTGTTCAGGCAGTTCAAGATATTGTCGTTCAGGTCCTTGCCGTGATTCACGTTGGTGACTTTGATATAGTCCCACTTGATGGGCTTTCGGAAGGCGCGTTCGATTTGTTTGCCCAAAAAGAAATCCTCGAACAGGTTTTTGCCGCCCTCTTCTGAGTCGTTTTTCCATTTGTCGGGAAAGTTTTTTTCGATGTCGGAAGGCATCATGCCCGCAAAAATGGCGTTGCGGCTGTATTGGGTTGCGGTAGGCAAAATGCTAAAAAAGTATCCTTCCTGCTCGGTTCGAAACAACTCATTTAGGATAGGCTCTATGGTTTTCCACTGGTCGTAGCGTAGGTTGTCCAGCAGCAACATGATGGTGGGCGTACCGCTCCCGATGTGCGGGAAAACATGTTTGCGCATCATCGAGTGCGACATGATCGGGCCAACTTCTTTGGACTTGTCCACCCAGTCAAAATAGTTTTTCACCACGAACTTAGAGAATTCGGTATTGGCCTGTTCTTTTTGTTGGGAGAGGATTTCGCTCACGCCCGTGGCCTCGTTGGCATCCACGCGCATTTCCCAGTTTACGATCTTTTTATAGGCATCTACCCACTCGGTATGGTTGAGTCCGCCGGTGATTTCCATAAATATCTCGCGGAATTCCTGTTGATAGTTCTGCGCGGTTTTTTCGCTCAAGAGCCGCTTGTTGTCCAATATCCTCTTGAGTGTGAGGAGAATTTGGTTGGGGTTGACGGGTTTGATGAGGTAATCAGAAATCTGCCCGCCGATAGCATCTTCCATGACGTGTTCTGCTTCGTTTTTAGTAATCATCACCACGGGCACGTTGCGGTTGAGGGCTTTGATTTTCATCAAGACCTCCAATCCGGTAAGGCCGGGCATACTCTCGTCGAGGAACACCACGTCAATGTCGGAAGCTTGTTCGGTGTAGGTTTCCACGGCGTCGTGGCCGTTGGAGGCAGTCACTACTTCGTAGCCTTTGTTTTGAAGGAACATCAGGTGTGGCTTGAGGAGATCAATCTCGTCGTCGGCCCAGAGGATTTTGGTCATGTGTTGTGATTGGTGGCCCTCCTTCGCTTCTTCCTTCGTCAAGACTACGGCAGATAAAAAAGCTACGGCGGGTAAATTGGTGGATTTTTTACCCGCCGAAGCCTCTCGCCGCTGCCAATGGCTAAGGCGAGTAAAAGCGTAGGAGGGGGGGTATTGCGTCTTGGGGCAAACCGTTCAAACGCTGCACATGCTTTTGCGTTGTGCGCTTTTGAAAAATGTGAGGCAAATGTCTGAAATTCGAGCGAGGCCAGATGTATAATGGCATACAAATGAATTATGCTGACGATCACATTTCAAACGTTTGTCTGTAAACCTCGTAGGTTTTAAAAACCTACGAGGTTACTAATGGATTATTGACAGCCAAGCAACGAACACCTGCCATGGTGAATCTCTTGGTGGCCTCCCTGCATATTTGTTCTGTCCGCTTGCTGTCAGTTCTGCTAAAAAGGGTTGTCTCCTACTGAAAAAACCAGAAACTTTGAACCGTATTTTCTCCTTCAATTTTCCATTCAATATGACACTGACTACACTTTTTAAAATCACACTGATCACGCTGTTCTTTTCCATCCTATCCTTTCAAGCCCAAGCCCAAAAAGACACCGAATTCTGGTTTGTGGCGCCCGAAATTGCACAGAACAACAACAGCAATTTTGACAACCCGGTCGCATTCAGGTTCTCCACATATAGCGCGCCGGCGGTTGTAAAGATTTCACAACCCGCCAATCCTGCTTTCCCAATACAGACCCTCAACATCGCAGCCAATACCAGTGGGGTCTTACAACTCCCTCCCCTTTTTCAATTCGTTGAGAACACGCCCGCCAATATGGTGCTTAACAAGGGGTTCCTTATCACATCTACCAGCCCTATTACCGCCTATTATGAAGTGATAGGAACTTCGCCCAACAACCCTGAATTGTTTTCAATGAAAGGGAAAAACGCGCTCGGAACTACGTTTTATACCCCTTTCCAGAACGTAACAGACAATTCCAATGGCTATACCCCATTGCCCCATGCGGCTTTCGACATCGTAGCCACGGAAAACAATACGTTGGTAACCATCACCCCCACCAGAGCCATTGTTGGCCACGCTGCCAATGTTCCATTCAACATAACCCTGAATCGCGGGCAGACCTATTCCGGAGAAGCACAGAGCCAGTTGGCAGCACAACATCCCACAGGCTCTAAAATTGTGTCCAACAAGCCCATTGCGGTCACTATTAAAGACGATTTACTGGAAGGAGCGCCTTTGTTCGGCGGCTTTTGCCGCGATATGATGGGCGACCAAATGGTGCCGGTAGAAAAACTCGGCACACGGTATGTCGTGCAAAAAGGCTTGCTGAATGGCAACGAATTTGCTTTCGTGGTAGCTACTCAGAATGCCACACAGGTCAAATTAGATGGAGTAGTGGCAGGCGTCATCAATACAGGTCAGCAGATCAACCTTAGTATTACAAATGGGGCGCATTTTATCGAATCCTCTGCGCCGGTTTATGTGCTTCAAATGACGGGCAACAACTGCGAAGTAGCGGGGGAGGTTTTGCCGGCACTCGATTGCAGCGGCTCTAGTTCCGTTCGTTTTGTACGTTCTACGGACGAAGTTTTTTACCTCTTTTTAACCACGAGAAATGGATTTGAGGACGGCTTTCTGTTAAACGGGAATGCAGGCTTGATACAAGCCAGCGACTTTCAGGTGGTGCCTGGCTCCAGTGGCGAATTTGTTGCAGCAACCATCCCGTTTTCGACTTTTGAGGTGCAAACGGGGCTGTCTTCCATTGTTTCAAACAGTCAGGGGCTATTTCAAATGGGTATTTTGAACGGTAACGGCAGTGCTACGGGTTGCAGGTTTGGTTATTTTTCTGATTTTGGAAACAAAGTGGTGTTAGAAAACAATGTTGCACTTTGCCCAAATGAATCCATTGAGATCGAAGGACAAACCTATTCCGCTCCTGCAACGGTCAGCATTGACCATCCTGGTGAGAATGGCGCATGCGATACCGTGGCTATTTATGAATTGGTCTTGCAACAGGAGGTTTTGCTAAGCCAGAATATTGCTTTGTGCCCCGGCCAAACCGTTTCGCTCGGAGGACAAAACTATACCGCCCCTGCTACGCTCAACCTTACATTCCCGGGCTCGGGCAATGCCTGCGACACGCTGGCGACCTATCATTTGACCTTGAAACCGCAGGTTTCGATCAACGAAAATATCGCCCTCTGCCCCGGTGAAACCGTCTCGCTCCACGGACAAAACTACGCCGCCCCTGCTACGCTCAACCTTACATTCCCGGGCTCAGGCAATGCCTGTGATACGCTGGCGACTTACCATTTGATCTTGAAACCGCAAGTTTCGATCAACGAAAATATCGCGAGATCGGACGTGGGTCGGGTCGGGCAAGAGTGTG
>JANMME010000193.1:0-2392 GCA_031373015.1 Saprospiraceae bacterium | reverse complement strand
CTCGAAGTATTTTTGGTTGTCAAAAAACATCTGCGTCACGATGTAGCCTGCGCCCGCATCCACCTTTTCTTTGGTGAAATGAAGATCAGTGGCAAAATTGGGTGATTCAAAATGTTTTTCCGGGTAACCCGCTATGCCTATACAAAAATCGGTCGGTTCGCCATTCTGGATGTTGAGGTCGAGGTATTTGCCGTGGTTCATGCCTACGATCTGGCGTACAAGGTCAACGGCGTATTTGTGGCCATCTGCTTGTGGAATGAACTTGTCTTCAAATTGCCGGGCATCGCCACGCAGGGCGAGTACATTATTGATTCCCAAGAAGTTGAGGTCAATCAGTGCATTCTCGGTTTCCTCCGCAGAAAAGCCTCCGCAAATGAGATGCGGCACCGCATCCACGCCATAACGGTGCATGATGGCGGCACAAATGCCCACGGTGCCGGGGCGTTTGCGGATGGCCGTTTTCTCGTAATAGCCGGACGGGCGTTTGTTGTAAATAAACTCCTCGCGGTGGTAGGTCACGTCAATAAACGGCGGTTTGAACTCCATCAGCGCATCAAGTGTGTTGAAGATGGCCTGCATACTGCCGCCTTTCAAGGGCGGGAGCACCTCAAAGGAAACCAGCGTTTTCCCGTTTGCTTTTTGAAAATGTTCGGTGACTTTCATTTCTCGGGTGTTGTCAAATCTTTTGTTTGCTGCGGAAATTTGCCAACTAGCCATTTCAATAAGTCTAGTTGGTCTTTGGTTGGAGCTCGGCGCACTTGTGCAAGCAGTTTTATGGTATCTGGACGGTTGAGGGTTAAGTTAGAGGCACCTTCGTTGCAAACAGAACATATAGCTCGGAGGTTACCAGCATCATCGGTGCCTCCCATAGATTTGTCAATGATATGCCCAATATGTAAGCGGGTTATTCTACCAGTGTCATAAGGATGAGGTTCTCCAGCAGCAGCACCACACATCATACAAGTGAAGCCGTTGCGGTCAAGAACATACGATCTGACTTCTTTTGATATTCCCCGCTCAAAAGCGGGCAAAGATTTCAAATCAACAAGGATATACTGGCCAGGCTTTAGATCACTACGATCATTATGCGTTACGATGTTCATACCCTGCTCATTACGCAGTTCACGTACCCTACGAGCCCATTCACTTGTGCCAGCGATTTCACGCAAAGCATTCGCATCTAGTATTTTGCCGACATTTTCTAAAAAAAATTGCCGAAGCTTCGATTTTGAACCGAAGCCTTTATTCGCTTTCGCCATGTTTCAAAGCGTTGATGATAGATTTGCCAATGGCTTCGGCTACAGGCGGAGGGAATGCGTTTCCTATTTGCCTATAAGCAGATGTCTTTTTCCCAGCAATTTGCCAATCTTTTGGGAATCCTTGTATTAGTGCTGTCATGCGCAATGTAAGTCGTGGGAGGCCAGCGAATCCGTTTACGGGTGGCTTATCTGCTAGGCCATTACCATCAACACCAATTTCTTTCCATGCTTTTTTAGCCCTTGTCGGCCCAAGGTCTGGGCCACCGTGTTTTTTTGAGCCACCAACAAGCGTAGGGGCGATACTTTGGGCTTGATTTTTCCACTCTTCTACCCTTTCCCAGCCGAGTTCTGCCATTTCTGGATAGAGTAAATCTCCCACAGTTTTGGGCTTTAACTCAGATTTTTCTGGCCAATTGAAGTGCGGCCAATATTTTTCTTTCATTGCTACTAAGATAGCACGAGGGCGGTTTTGGGAGACCCCGAAATCAGAGGAATGAAGCAATTTCCATTCGCCGATATATCCCAATTGCTTCAGTTCGTGAAGAATATGATTTCTGTAATCAGAAAATTTAGGGTCAAGTAAACCCCTCACGTTTTCTAATAATATCGCCTTTGGACAACATTCAGCCGCGATACGCAAGGCTTCAGGAAAAAGGTCTCTTTCGTCCATGTTCCCCAGTTGCTTACCTGCGATGGAAAAAGGAGGGCATGGCACGCCACCCGCCAGCAAATCAATTTGATTTTTATATGAATCAGCTTGGAAATACCGAACATCGCCCTCGATTACATTCCACTTTGGGCGATTGGTTCGAAGTGTTTGACAAGCTATGTTTTCAATTTCTACAAGCGCAGTATGTTCAAAACCAGCCAGTTCGAGGCCAATGGCCTGCCCCCCCGCTCCAGCACATATTTCCAGCGATTTGAATTTTGTCATAATGGACAAAGATACAAACAATTTGTTTTGTAGATAAGAAATCACCAAACTCATTTTTGCGCATTCGCCCGCGTCCTGAACTCAGCCGCTTGGGCCGTATTGCCGATGGCTTCACAGATCTCAGCAATGTCTTCTAGCGTTCGAATGTCTTCATACCCCCGATTGAGTGCGAATTCAAGGAAGAAGAGTGCTGCCGTGC